>CAXTFX010000379.1:0-4774 GCA_964243185.1 uncultured Chthoniobacterales bacterium | reverse complement strand
GCCGCGCCCCACTCCCCTGGGAGCGGGCGGGGGCCGTGGAACCCGGGGCCAGGTGATCGCATTTCAGCGGCTGGAGCGAACAGCTTCTGTTTTCCTGGCGCGAAGCGTCGGGTTCGGTGAAGACGGCCCGGAGCAAGCGCAGGTTTTCCGGCCGGTCCAGGGTGGCGTTGGTGAACTCACGCGTTTCCTGAACGGTGCCGTTGAAGTTCGTGCGGACGATGAAGCGGTCGAGGTCGCAGACGACGAGCAACGGCGGGTTGAGCAGGCTTTCGCGGTAGCGGAGGAGTCGGCGGTAGGCGTCGTCAAGATTCTTTTTCTATCCCTTGTATTCCCACGCGAAGCAGCCGCGCTTCCACACGTCGGCGAAGCCCCGTTCCCGTGTCTCCGGCGGGTCTTCGGCGAGCCGGCCGGCATCGTCGAAGGCGAACAGCTCGGCGTCCTTCACGACGCGCTTCTGGTAGCAGAACCATTCCCCCCCGCGGGTCCGCGGCCAGCGGCGGGGCGAGCTGCAACACGCGGCAGAGGTCGTCAAAGGGTGACTGGTAGGCGGCGGATTCCTTGGCCTGGACCTTCGCCCACTTCGTTTTGAACCCGGCGGGGGTCATCGTTGCGGGGGACCGTCACGGCTGCGCGGCCAGCCCCCCGGCCCTGGCGAGGGCGCGCTGGGCGGCGTCGAAAGAGAGGAACGTCTTCGCGCCGCTTTCGAGGGCGATGGCGACGTGGAGGATGTCGGCCGCGCGGTTGCCCAGGGTTTCGGTGCGCACGGCGCTGAGGGTTTCGGCCCGGCGGAGGGCGTCCGTCCAGTTGACCGGGGAGTAGGCGAGCAGACCTTATCGCAGGTCGGCGTCGAGTGGCGCGAGGGCGGCCCGCCGGTCGGCCGGGTCCAGTTCGCCGCGCCGCACGGCGAGCCGGATGGCGTTGCGAACTTCCAGCCGGTGCAACGGGTTGAAGGGTAGCACTTCGGCCCGCCGCGACATCCAGCGTTGCGCGGCGGGGCTGTTGGCGTCCTCGCCGTAGAGCGAAACGAGAAAGCTGCTGTCCGCGTAGGCTTCCACGTCGGGGCGGCGCTCAGAAGTCCCGCTTCATGGCCCGGTAGAACTCGGCGGTTTCCTCGGCCGTCAGCGGCTTCTTGGGCTCGATGGGCGTTCGTTCGCGGAAGCGGCGTGCCCAATCCACCTTGCGCGGGGTGGGCGGCGGCGCGGCGGGCGGGGTCGGGATGAGCGTGGCGACGACCACGCCACGTCGGGTGACGGTGATTTCCTCCCCGGTTTCGACAGATTTCAGCACTGCGTTGAAGCGTTGGCGGAGGTCGCCCACGGTGGCCGTTTTCATGGTGAAACAGGATGTTTCGCCCGTTGCGCGGTGTCAATGACGCTCCTCCGTGAGCGGGCCGGGCATCTTTTCCACCTCCCGGCGGAGAGCGGCGAGTTCGTGGTGCGTGTAGAGCTGGTTCACCTCCGCGCTGGCGTGGCCGGCGAGCTTCTGGCGGATTTCCGCGGAGAATCCCGCGTTCGCCATCGCGGAGTTAAACGAGTGCCGGAGGCTGTGGGAGGAAAGGCTGTTCCCCGTGCGCCCCCTCCCCGTCGCGACGCGGCGCCCCGGTCAGAGCGCCGACTTTGGCGGGCGGATCATTTCCCCGACGGTTCGCAGGAGGATGGCGGCGTCCAACGCCGGGTGCCATTTTTCCAGATACTCGATGTCCGCGGCCACCCGCCCGGCGATGTCGGTGGCGGTGCGGGCCTCCCCGCGCAACCCGCGGACCTGGGCCAGCCCGGTGATGCCGGGCTTGACGAAGGTGCGGACGTGGTAGTTCCCCAAACTTTGCGCGAACAGGTGGTTGTGCTCGACCAGGTGCGGGCGGGGGCCGACCAGGGACATCTCGCCCTTCACCACGTTCCAGAACTGCGGCAGCTCGTCCACGGAGAACTTACGCAACCAACGGGCGGTCGGGAAGATGCGCTCATCGCCGTCGGTGGCCTGGCGGGCTTCCCCCGGGTTGACCACGGGGACCAGGCGCGCCCGGTGCGCCGGCTCGCCCCGGCGCCGGCCGAGGGCGGGGTGGAAGCCGTTCCCACCGCCAGCCGCGACCGGCGCGCGCCGCTCCTCCACGGGGGCGGGCACCGGGGCCGCGGGGACCGTCGCGGGGGCGACGTGGCGCATGGTGCGAAATTTCCAGATCTGGAACTGGCGGTTCTGGAGCCCCGCGCGGGTTTGTTTGAAGAACAGCGGGCCGGGCGACTGGAGCCGGTGGCAGACCCACACCAGCAGCGCCGCCGGGGGCAGGACCAGGACGACGGCCGGGACCGCCACGAGGAGGTCCACGGCGCGTTTGAGGAGCTGGTGCAGGGGGTTCTCCAGCGGCTCTTCGCGCATCCCGATGAACCGCAAGCCCTCGTCCTCGATGAAGGACAGCGGCCGGCCCCAGTGCTCCTGGAGGTTGGAAACGACCAGGAAGCGCACCCCGAGCTGCTCGCAGGTGTCAATGAGGACGTGGTGGATGGCCAGGTCCTCGGGCAGGGCGGTGCGGATCACCTGCGTGATGCGGTGCTCGCGGACCACCTCGGCCAGGTCCGCCGTGCCGCCCAGGCGCGGGAAGCCCCCGCGGTTGAACTCCTCCGGCGGGTCGTCCGTGATGATGCCCACGGTCAGGATGCCCAGGTGCGCCTTGCGCTTGAGCCAGGGCCGCAGCGCCTCCGCCTCGGCGACGTGGCCGACCAGGAGCGTCTTCTCCCGGCGCAGCCCCCCGAAGAGGGCGTGCGCCAGGACCTCCGGCAAGCGCCGGTTGGTCAGGAGCAGGGTGACGTAGAGCAGCGGGAAGTAAACGAAGATGAAGGTGCGCGAGAGGTGGTTGTCCTTCGTGGACACGATAAAGGTGAGCAGCAGGCCGCTGGCGAACAGGGTCTGGCGAACGCCGTGGTGGTGCGCCTCCCCGAGCCGGGAGCGCCCGGGGCCGCTGCTGGCCGTGATCACGGCCCGCGTCGCGAAGCGCTGGCTGACGAAAGCTTCCAGCAGCAGGCCGGCGAGGATGACCAGGCAGCCGCCCGCGTAGGCTTCCCCGAAGCCCCCGCGGGCCACGACGTAGGGCAGCACGAACGTCCCGGCCAACGCCCAGAAGAGCACGGCGGCCAGGGCCATCTGGCAACCCGTCAGGAGCGCTTGCAGGCCGGAAGTGCGTTGAGAGATCATCGGTGCGCGAAAAGAAGCTCCCGGCAGACGGTCGCCCCGGACCGTGCATTCAAGCATCCCGCGCGCCAGAAGCGCAAGCACGCATCGCGCCGGGAATTTGCCCGCCCGCCGCGGGGAGCCTTGACAGAGCCCGGCCGGCCGCCTAACGCAAGGTTCCTACCTCCCAGTTTTCCCCATGCCCAAGCTCCAGGTCACCCTCCCCGACAGCGGCGAGGCCACCCATGACCTTTCCGAGCCCGTGGTTACCCTCGGCCGGCTGGACGAGAACACGCTGCTCATTGACGACCCCTCGGTTTCCAGCCGCCACGCCCTGCTCACCGTGCAGGCGTCGGGCAACTACCTGCTGCGCGACCTCAACTCCACCAACGGCACGCGCGTCAACGGCGAGCGGGTCACGGAGGTGACGCTGCGCCCCGGCGACCACGTGCGCTTCGGCAAGGTCGAGACCGTTTATGAGTCGGACATCCCCGCCGCGGACGCCCCCGCCGCCGGGAGCGACCACGCGCCCGGCGTGCCCGAATTTGCCGGGCTCGCCCTGAGGGTCAACGGGGACGCCCCCGCGCCCGAAGCCGCCGCGCCCGCCGCGGCCGTGGCCGAGCGCAGCCAACGGCCCGCGGACTTCGCCAACGCGGCCCCGTTCAGGAAGACGGAGAAAACCCGCGACCCCGTCGGCCGCGCGATGCTGGCCTTCGCCGCCGTGGCCTTCCTCCTCTTCCTGGTGGCCCTGTTCTACGTCTTTCGGCTCCAGCCGCCGGGCGGCTTGCCGACCTGAGCCGGGCCGGCGAAATTCTCCCCGAGGTGAAAGGTCTTCCCGCCGTCGTTCTGCTGCTCGCCGTGGTCCGGCTGTCCGGCCCCCCGGTCCTGGTCCGGGCGGACCCGGAGCCGCCCGCCGCCCCGGCGACGGGGGCGCCGACCCCGCGGGAGAACAAGCCGCTGAACCTCAACCTGCCCCTGGCCATCGGCGACCCGGCTTCCGGGGTCCGTATCCCCCAATACGGGGAGGTAGGCCAACTGCTCTCCCTGCTGAACTCCGTCTCCGTCAAACGCCTGGACGAGAACCGGCTGGAGCTCCAGGGCACGGACCTCGACCTGAACAAACCCGATGGCAAGACGGACTTTCACATCCGCCTGCCCAAGTCCATCTTCGACACCCGCACGCGGCTGCTCACCAGCCAGGAGCCCGTGTTGATCTCCACGGCCGACTTCGAGTTGCAGGGCGAGCGCATGGAGTTTGACACCGGCGCCCGCAATGGCCGGCTCACGGGTTGGGTTTACATGAAGATCCACAACGCGAAGAGCACGGTGGGCGGGATGGCCAAAGAACCCCCGCCTAGCCCGCCCCCGGTCGTGGCACCCTGAACCCGCCCCCCCGCCCGTTCCCCGTATGAAGTTGTCCCAAAAAGTCCGCAAGGCATTCCGGCTGAACACTTACGCCCACGGCAGCGCCCTCCGCGCCGCCCGCCGCCTGTTTTGGCACGTCCGCGAGATGCCCTCGCGCCTGCGGCACGTCGCCGGCGCCCGGCGCGACGGCCAGACCCGCCGCGCCCTGGCCGGCCGCAAGCGCCGGCTTTCCCCCGAGCACATCCTC
>CAXTFX010000378.1:0-4776 GCA_964243185.1 uncultured Chthoniobacterales bacterium | reverse complement strand
GTCCTGCCCGTCGTGGTGCGGAACCTCCGCGTGCGCCACGGCCGTTTCGAGCTGCGCGACCGCCGCGGGGCCGCCCTGGCGCGGTGCGAGGACGTCAACGCCGACGGGGCGCTGGACGCTGCCGAGGGCGCCCGCGGCACCTTCTGGTTCAAGCGCGCCGCCTGGGCCGGGAACGGGGCGGGGGACTACCTGACGCTGGACGACTTCCGCTCGCCCTTCACCTTCGACGGCGAAACCCTGCGGCTGGCCGAGGGCCGGGGCCGGCTGGCGGCGGGCGACGTGCGCCTGGACGGCAGCCTGCGGCCGCGCGAACGGGGGACGCCCTTCGAGGCCCGCGGGGAGCTGGCCAACGTTTCCCTGGCCGCGCTGCTCAACCGCGCCGGGCTCCGCTTCGACCTCGCGGCCGGGCAGGTCGCCGGGGACTTCGACTTCTCCGGGCTGGCGGCCGAGCAGGGGACCCACGTCGGTCACGGCCGCCTGCGGGTCGCCGGCGGCGAGCTGCACGGCGTCCCGCTCCTGGCCTCCGTCGGCGAGGCGCTGGGCATCGAGGACCTGCGCCGCCTGAAGCTCGACGACGCCCACGCCGATTGCTCCCTGTCGGGGGGCAACCTGCGCCTGGACCCGCTGGTCCTCGCCGCGCGCAACCTGCGGGTGGACGCCCACGGCGACGCCCGCCTCGGCGCCGCCGCGGCCCGGGACCCCGCCGGGCTCGACGTGCAGGCGCGCATCACCCTCAACCGGAGCATCACCCGCCAGTTGCCCCAGTTCGTGGAGAACAATTTCACCCCCGTCCCCGAATCGGCGGAGGGCGCCCGCTACCTGGATTTCCACGTGGGCGGCCCCCTCCAGAGCCCCCGCACCGACCTGCTGGAGCGCGCCTTGGGCAAGGGCTCGCTGCGGGGGATGCTCGAGGACTTTTTCGGCGGCGATAAACCCAAGGAAAAGGACAAGAAGAAGAAGCCGAAGTGAAGGGAGAACCAGACGATCCGCCGTCGTTCCCATCTGCCAACTCTCCCCATGCCCCCCGCGTCCTCTCCCCGTCTGCCCATCACGAAAACTCCCAAAGCCTACGTCGGCGGCGCCTTCGTCCGCTCCGAGGGCGGGCGCGTCCTGCCCGTCCACGCCCCGGACGGCCGCCTGCGGGGCAACGTCCCCCGCGGCACGCGCAAGGACCTCCGCAACGCCGTGGAGGCCGCCGGCCAGGCCGCGGCCGGCTGGGCCCGGCGCCCGGCCTACCACCGCGGGCAGATCCTCTACCGCCTGGCCGAGATGGTCGAGGCCCGCGCCGCCGAGCTGGCCGCCGTCATTGGTCAGCCCGACGCCGCCGCGGAGGTCGCCGCGGCCACGGACCGGCTGGTCCACTACGCCGGGTGGACCGACAAGTTCGCGCAGGTCCTCGGGAACACGAACCCCGTGGCGGGCCCGTTCTTCAACTTCACGCTGCCCGAGCCCGTGGGCGTCGTCGGCGTGCTCGCCGAGGGCGCCTTCCTCGGCCTCGTGAGCCAGGTGGCCCCGATCATCGCCGCGGGCAACGTGGTCGTCGCCCTCGCCGCGGAGAGCGCCCCGCTGCCCGCCCTGGTCTTCGGCGAGATGCTGGCCACCAGCGACCTGCCCGGCGGGGTGGTCAACCTGCTCACGGGCCTGCGCCGGGAGCTCGCGCCCACCTTCGCCACCCACGCCGGCCTCCGCGCCCTGGACGCCGCCGGCTGCTCCCCGGCGGAGGTCCGCACCCTGGCCCTCGGGGCGGCGGAGAGCGTGAAGCGCCTCCGCACGCGCGCGGCGGGGGAGACCGACTGGTTTTCGGAGGCCGCGCAGGGCGTGGAGGAAATCGCCGCCTTCGTGGAGTTCAAGACGGTGTGGCACCCCGTCGGGGCGTGAGCGGGTGAGCGGCGCGGGGGGGCCATCCCCTGCGGACCGCCGGTGGCTCAGGAGACCTCGGACATGAGTAAACCGGCGGCGGGTCCCGCGGCTTATCCCTAAGCCGTCGTGAGAGGGCGTGCCGAAAGCGAACACGGCGGCGGGTGAGGGACAACCCGCCCTACCCGCCGGTGAACGCAGCTTTTGTCCGGGTTCTAGTAAACGTCCCGCTTGTAACGCTTCGCCTTTTTCAACCCCTCGACGTATTGGGCCGCCTCCTCCGGCGACTTCCCGCCGGCGGTTTCCGCTACTTTGTGCAGGGCGGCGTCCACGTCCTTGGCCATGCGCTGGGCGTCGCCGCAGACGAAGAAGTGCGCGCCCTCCTCCAGCCAGCGCCAGAGCTCGGCGGCGTTTTCCAACATCCGCTGCTGCACGTAAACCTTGTGCTCCTGGTCGCGGGAAAACGCCGTGTCCAGGCGGGTGAGGACGCCCTTGGCCAGCCAACCTTCCAACTCCTCGCGGTAGAGGTAATCGTAGCGCTCGCGCTGGTCGCCGAAGAACAGCCAGTTCTTGCCGGTCGCCCCGCTGGCGACCCGGTCCTGGAGGAACGCGCGGAAGGGGGCCACCCCCGTGCCGGGGCCGACCATGACGACGGGCGTGGCGCCGTCCGCCGGCAGCCGGAAGTGCTTCGCGGAGTGGAAGAACACCGGCACGCTTGCCGTCTCGGGCAGCCGCTCGGCGAGGTGGGTGGAGGCCACCCCGTGCCGGCGCCGTCCGTGGGTGTCGTAGCGGACGGCGGCGACGGTGAGGTGCACCTGGTCGGGGAACATCCGCGGGCTGGAGGCGATGGAATACAGCCGGGGCTGGAGCTTGCGAAGGCTGCCAACGAACTCCGGCACGGTCCAACGCAGCTCCGGGTGGGCGTGGAGCAGGTCAATGATCTCGCGGCCGTGCAGGAACGCGGCGAGTTCCTCCTTGCGCGCCGGGTCCCGGAGCAGCGGGGCGAGGGCGCCGTCCACGTCGCCCTCCCCGAGCTTGGCGGTGAGGGCGGCGAGGAATTCCTTGTTGGGCTGCGTGATGGCGTAGGTGCGCGTCAACGTCTCCCGCAGGGGCACCTCGGCGCCGTCCGGCCCGGCGACCGGCTCGTCCCCGGTGGCGCCGAGGGCGGCGATGGTCTCGTCCACCAGCCGGGGGTCGTTGGTCGGGAACACCCCGAGGGAGTCGCCCGCCTCATAGACCAGGCCGGAGCCGGCGATGGAAATCTCGTGGTGACGGATCTCCTTGCCCGAGCCGGGCGCGGAGAGCAGGCGGTTGGTGACGAGCTTGCCGGGAAACGGGTTCTTGCGGGAATAGAGGCTGGCCGGGTCGGAGGACATGAGGGCAAAAAGAAGCGCGGCCGTTACCTAGGGGTAACGGCCGCGCTTGGCAAGAACTCGGTGGGAATGAAAAATCGGTTACACGCCCCGGCCCCGGCCGCGGGTGATGAGGTGGTAAACGGCCAGCACGAGCACGGCGCCGATGATGGAGGCGAACAGGCCGGCCGTCTGCCCCTGGGCGTAGAAGCCGACGGCCTGACCGATGGCCGTGGCGATGGCCGCGCCGGCGATGCCGATGATCATGGTGACGATGCAGCCGCCCGGGTCCCGGCCGGGGGTAAGGAACTTGGCGATGGCACCGACGATGATGCCGACGACGATGGACCAGAGGAAACCGCCGGCGAGCGGGCCGTCGGCGAGAAGGGCGAGGGAATGGTTCATAAGGTGACTTTACGGATGGAGTTGGTTCGACTGCCTGAACGCCACAACAATCGCCCCCCCCCTCCGCGCCGGACGTATGCCGGTCAGGGCCGCGGGGTCGGCGGGGTGGCCAGCCGGGCGGGGACGCTGAACTCCCGGCCCACCGTGACCTCGCCGGTCCGCGGGTCGCGCTCGACGGTTTCCCGCACGGCGAAATCCGCGGGCGTCGGCCCCGGGACCGCGACCGGCGGGAGCCGCGGGGCGGCCAGGGGCAGGGCCGGCCGGCCGGACACGGCCCAGAAGAGCAGCAGGTGCGCGCCGAGCACCAGCGGGGCCACCCACCACCAGACGGGCACCCCCCGGCCGACGGGAGCCAGCGGGTTCATGGGGTCCGGGTCGGGCCGGTGCCGGTGCCGGCGCGCCGGCTGTTGGCGCCCTCGTCAATGAGCATCCAGAAGCCCCGGGCGTTCCCGAGTTGGCCGTCCTCCTCGACCATCGGCAGCTTGGACCGGAACAGGAAGTCGCCCAGCGTGTTCTTGTGCAGGATGCGGTGCACGGTCACGCCCTCCGCGCACCGCTCGAAGTAGATGCGGTAGTCCTTGGCCCGGAAGCGGTGCAGCCGCTTGCCGTCCCGTTCCAGGTGGCCGAAGCGGGTGTCCGCGTCCAGGGTGTCCAGGTCCGCCGGCAGGAACTGGAACTCGTTGAGCAAATCCAGTTGGAGCGCGCGAGGCAGCCCGGAGAGCTCCCCGGCGCTGATCTCGTTGAAAACAATTTGGAACATGGCGAACTGGGCAACCTCAGTCGCCGCTCCTGTAAACCCTCCCCCCCCGCGGCTTCAAGTTCGTGAAAATTTCCCAGGGGATCGTGCCGGCGCGCTCGGCGAGTTCCCCGGCGAGGATCTCCTCCGTTCCCTGCCGACCGAGCAGGACCACCTCCTCGCCGGGTTCGACGGGGACGCCCCCACTGCGCTCCGCCGCGCCCACGTCGGCCAGGACCATGTCCATCGTCACCCGACCGAGCACCGGGCAGCGCTCCCCGCGCAGGAGGACGGCGGCGCCCACGCCGGAGAGCCGGCGCGGGTAGCCGTCGGCGTAACCGGCCGCGAGCGTCGCCACGCGCGTGGGCTCGCTCGTGACGAACGTGCGCCCGTAGCTCACCCCGTGACCGGCGGGCAGCGTGCGGA
>CAXTFX010000377.1:4414-4798 GCA_964243185.1 uncultured Chthoniobacterales bacterium | reverse complement strand
GGCGATCTCCCGGCACGGGTCGCAGACGCCGCAGGGCTCGGGCGTGGGGCCGTGGACGCAGCAGAGGGCCTTGGCGAGGATGCGCGCGGTGGAGGTTTTGCCGATGCCGCGGGGGCCGACGAAGAGGTAGGCGTGGGCCAACCGGTTGCCGGCGATGGCGTTTTTCAGCGTGCGCGTGATGTGCTCCTGGCCGACGACGTCGTCGAACGTCTGGGGCCGGTATTTACGCGCGAAAACCTGGTAGGTGCCGGTGCCGGGGGGGGTGCTGCTCATGCCGGCGGGAACCTACGGAGTTCGGCGGAGGGAGCAAAGCCAGAAGGCGGGGAAGATGCCCGGGTTGGCGGGGAAACGCCTCGCCGCCCGGGCCCTCAGGCCGCGGGGGGC
>CAXTFX010000377.1:544-4404 GCA_964243185.1 uncultured Chthoniobacterales bacterium | reverse complement strand
ATGCCGGCGGGAACCTACGGAGTTCGGCGGAGGAGGAAAGCGGAAGACTGAGAGAGGGGAGAGGGAAGAGGGGAGAGGCAGAGGCAGCCGGTGGGAAAGTGTAGCCGGGGAAGGCGGGACGAAAGACCCCAGGACGGGGAGCCGCCAGCGGTCTCGCCGTCTCCCCTCTTCCCTCTTTCAGTCTTCCCGCTTCCAATCCTCCGCCACTCAGGCCGCGGGGGGCAGCTCGCCGTCGCCGGGGTCTTCCCCGTCGTCTGACGGGCCGGTCAGGCGGGGGATTTTGCGTTGCTCCGAGCTGCCGAGGCCGATCTTGGGCGTGGTCAGCGGCGGCCGGGGCAGGCTCATGCGGGGGGGCCGGGCGGGGGGGCGGCCGGGGGAGCCCTCGCCGTCTTCCACCACCGTCAGGCGCAGGGGCGTGCTCTTGGCTTCCAGCACGCGGTCGAGCTGGGCCCACTGGTCGTCGCGCCGGGCCGTGGTGGCGAGGTCGAGCAGGGCGAGCTTGTAGAGGTAGAGCTGGGTTTGCTCGACGGAGATTTGCTCGATGGTGGCCAGTTTCTCCGCGGAGATGCCGCAGCGGAGGAGCGTTTCGGAGGCGTGGTAGAACTCCCCCAGGTCGTAGTCCTCCCACGCGGGCAGCACGCGGGGGCTGCCGTCCTCGGGCGCGGGGGTCAGGCGGAAGACCCGGTGCGCGGGCGGGAGTTGCGCGCGGTGGACGCTGAGTTCGTCCACCTTGGAGACGATGATCAGCGCCAGCCGGTCAATGCTGATCCGCACGCTGCCCATCAGGCTGGAGGCGTGCCGGGGTTCGAAGACGAAACGGCCCACCGGGGAAGCCGTCACGGCGACGAGCTTGTCCACGACCTGCACCTCGCTTTTGAGGATGCGGTTCTCGGACTGGAAGCCGCACAGGTAGCCGGGGGTGAAGTGCAGCACCATCTCGCTGACCTGCGCGGTGCCTTGCAGGTAGAGCTTGCCGGCGCGGTGGCGCATCATGTTCAGGAGCTCCGGCAGGGGAAGCTCCGAGATTTCTCCGGTGACGGCCATTTGGGCGTCCTGGTAAGCAGGAACGTTGCCAGGGGGGAGGGGGGCAGGATACAAGGTGCAGGATGTCTGAACCCGCAAGACAGTCTCATTCCCGAAACTCCGCCATCTTGCATCCGGCATCTTGTATCCTGCACCTTGCCCCCCTCTCCCATGCCCTCCTTTGACATCGTTTCTGAAATTGATCGCCAGGAAGTGGACAACGCCGTGAACCAGGCGCGGAAAGAACTGGTCACGCGCTTTGACTTCAAAGGCTCCAACGCGGCCATCGAACTGGCCAAGGACAAGCTCACGTTGACGGCCGAGGACCCCACGCGGCTCAAGGCGCTCAACGAGATCGTGGTCGCCAAGCTGGCCAAGCGCAACGTGGACCTGCGCAACGTCGAGCACGGCGACCCGGCCATCTCCTCCCTCGGCCACGCCCGCCAGGAGATCACCATCAAGCAGGGGCTCGAAGGGACCAAGGCCAAGGAAATCGTCGCCGCCGTGAAGGCGGGCGGCTTCAAGGTGCAGAGCAGCTTGCAGGACAACCAGATCCGCGTCACGGGCAAGAAGCGCGACGACCTCCAGGCGGTCATCGGCTTCCTACGCGGGAAGAATTTCGAGGTGGCGTTGAACTTCAAGAACTTCCGCGATTGATTGAGCCCGCCCGCGCTCAGCCGCCCTGCACCGGCGGCATGACCGAAACGGTGTCCCCGTCGCGGAGCGGTTGGCCGCGGTCGGCGAACTCGAGGCCGACCGCGAGCAGGAGGTGCGCGTCCCATCCCCGCAGCGGGGGGAACTCACCGTAAAGGGTGGCGAGCAGGCCGCCCACGGTTTCGCCCTCGGGAACATTGCGCTGGAGCCGCGAGGCGCCGACGAGGTCCCGCAGGCGGGAGAAAAATTGCACTTCGACGGTCACGGCGGGGAAGTTTCAGGCCCCGGCGGCGAGCGGCACCGGGAGCTCGGCGCCGCGGCCCGCTTCGCCCAGACCCGCCCGGATGGCCTCCTCGCCCAGCACCCCGATGCACGGGAGGTTGCGGTAGCGCTCCAGGAAGTCCAACCCGTAGCCGACGACGAACTCGTCGCCGATGTCGAAGCCGACGTAGTCCGCCTCGACGGGTTTTTCCCGCTGCCGGTGCTTTCGCAGGAGCACGCAGACGGACAGGCTCAGGGCGCCGGACTCCGACAGGCGGCCGAGAATGGCGTGCAGGGTGTGGCCGCTATCGAGGATGTCGTCCAGGATGAGGACGTGGCGGACGGCGATGTCGGGCATGGTTAACTGGTCGAACACCACGGTGCCAGTGGTTTTCGTCCCGCCGTGGTAGGAGGCCACCGACAGGCAGGCGACGCGCAGGGGCAGGGGAATGCGCCGCAGCAGGTCGCCCATGAACATGAAGGAACCGTTGAGCACGGCGATGACGGTCAGGTCCCGCCCGCGGAAGCCCTCCGTGAGTTCGTGGGCCAGTTCGCCGAGCCGGGGGAGGATGGTGCTCTCGTGAAAGAGGACGCGCCGGAGGTCTTCCAGCATGGTGGGGGCGGGGGGGGCGCGCATGGGCAGGGGGCAAGGGTCAAGAATCCAGCGGGCGGGGTCAAGCGCGGTTCCGGGGAAAGGTGCGGTTTGCGGCGGCGGGAGAGCGCGGGAATAGTCCCGGCTCCATGCCGTCCGTCCCCTGTCGCGATGTGCCCGAAGGGGCGGACGCGGTGCTGCGGAGGCTGAAGCGGGCGCGGTGGCGGTTGGAGGCGCAGAGGGCGGCGGAGCGCGTTGCAGTGGTGCTATTGCTCTGGGGTGGGTTCGAGGTCGTGCTGGCCGTGGTGGACCTACTCGGCGGGACGACTCTGCTACACGATTATGGGTGGGTGATGCTTTTGAGCAGTCTGTTTTGCGTCTTTGCACTTCGTCCAAAAGGCTTAACCTTCGCCGACGCCGCCCGCATCCTCGACCGCCGCGCTGGGACGCGGGAGCGTTGCACGACGGCACTGGCGCTCGCCACCCAAGGGGAACATTCGCCCGTCGAAACCCTGGCTTGGAAGGACTGCGCCGCCGCCGTCCTGGCGCTGCCGGTGCGCCGTTGGACGCCGCTGACCTTGCCGCGTGAGGCGCGCTGGCTGCCCGTGCCACTCCTCGCCCTGGGCATGATCCACTGGCACGGAACGCTGGCCAACGCGGTCGCGCCGCCCGACCCTGCCCTGCAAGCCATCCTCCGCGCGCAGGCGGACGAGCTCCAGCGGGCCGCCGACACCCGGACCGGAAAGAAGGACGCCGCCGACCGCCGCCTGGCCGAGGAGCTCGCCCGGGCCGCGGAGCGCCTGCGCCAGGCGGCGGCGTTGCGCGACCCCGACCCGGAGGCGGCCCGGCGGGACGCCCTGCGGGAGCTGTCCGACCTGCAAAACCGCCTGCGCCGGCTCGCCTCCGCCCGCCCCTCCCCGGCCGAGCTCGCCGCGCTCGCCGCCGCTCTCCAGCGCGAGGGCTCCGAGGCCGCCCGCGCCGCGGAGGAGGCGCTCAAACGGGGCGACGGGGGCGAGGCCGCCCGGCACTTGGAAAAACTCCTGGAAGAGATGAAGAAATCCGCCGACCCGGCCGCCGCGCTGGACCGGCTCGCCCGCGCCCTGCGGGACCAGGCCGGCAAGCTCTCGGAGGAAGAGCGCGGCGAGCTCGGCCGCCAGATGGCGCAGGCCCAGGCCGAAGCGCAGCGGCGGGAGGAGCTGTTGAAAAAGATCGCCGACCTCCTGCGGCAGCGCGGCGCGAACGGCGGCGGGGCCGGCCAGCCCTCCGCCAACCGCGGAGGCCAGGGCGAGGGGCAAAGCGGTGGGCAACCCGGGGAGGGTGGGGGCTCCTC
>CAXTFX010000377.1:0-534 GCA_964243185.1 uncultured Chthoniobacterales bacterium | reverse complement strand
TCAACCTTCCGCCAACCAGGGAGGCAGCGGTCAGGGGAAGGGCGGGGAACAACCGGCACAGAGCGGTGGCTCGCCGGCCCGCGGGTTGACGAACCAGCAGCTCCAATCCCTGCTCAACTCGTTGGAGAACATGAAGAACGGTCTCAACGGCAGCGGCGGTCCCGGCCAGGGTGGGATGTTGTTGACGCTGGAGGACGTGCCGGGCCGGGGGGAACCACCGACGGCCGGGGAGCAGGCCAAGCCCGGCGGGGAGGGCGGTCCGAGCGGCGGCGCCCCCGGCAGCGATCACGACGTGGGCACGAGCGAGATCGGCCGCGCCCCCGCCCCGCCCCCCGCTCCGACCGAGCGCGCCGCCCGCGCCCCGGGCCTGCTCGGGGAGGGGGAAACCCTCAGCGACCTGGCCCCGTCCACCGACCCCGCCGCGCCCGCCCGCGCCGGCCGGCGTTACCGCGAGGTTTACGAGGCGATGGCGCCCGCGGCCCGCGACAGCGTGCGCCAGGAGAACATCCCGCTCGGCTCCCGCGTGCTGGTGGA
>CAXTFX010000376.1:2026-4833 GCA_964243185.1 uncultured Chthoniobacterales bacterium | reverse complement strand
GCCCCGTTGGCGTCGAGCGCGCCGAGGTCGGCCGTGTTGGTCACGGGCGCGCGGTCGTGGGTGAAGACGCGCGCCTCGGCGTCGTCCGGGCCGGTCACGAGCCGGAAGCGGCCCTGGTGGGCGCCGACCAGCGGGCACATCTGCCCGCCGTTGTTGACCACGAACAGCGCAACCCTCTCCCCGGACGTAAACCGCGGCATCCCGGCGACTTCGAGGGTTCCCCCGCCGACGGTGCCGCCGAGGAACTGGAGCACCTGCGCGGGCCGCGCCTCGCCTTTGAGCGTCTCCTCCGTGCGGAAGGTCACGCGGGTGACGATACGCCGGGTTTCCCCCGCGCCGATCCAGAGGGACTCCTCCCCGGTGACGACGCCCCGAAAGATGGTTTCCGCGCGGGCGACCAGTGCCTCGAAGTCACGCGGCACCACGGACATCGCCCGGACGGCGATGGTCGTTCCAAGCATCAGGAGAAGCCACAGCGGAAGCCACGGCGCCCACGGGGGCAACCGTCGGGCGGCCGGGCAAGCGGGGGAGGGGCGCATGGGGGAAATTGCGGGCGTTCGGTCTAACCCGCCGCCAGCTCCCGCAGCAGCGCGCGGTTCAACCGGATGCCGGCGTGAAAGTTCGCCAACGGGAAATTCTCGTTGGGCGAGTGCGCCCGGCAATCCGGCAGCGCGAGGCCGAGCAGGAGGGTATCCACCCCGAGCACGTCCCGGAACGCCTGGACGATGGGGATGGAGCCGCCCTCGCGGATGAGCGCCGGCTCGGCGCCGGGGAAGGTGGCCCGCAAGGCCCGTTGCGCCGCCTTCCCGATGGCCGAGTGCGCGTCCATGACATACGGCGGCCCGCTGTGGCCGGGGTCGGCGACGACGCGGACGCCCGGCGGGCAGTGCCTTTGAAAGTGGGCGGCGGCGGCGGCGAGGATCTCCGCGGGCTCCTGGTCGGGAACGAGGCGGAAGGTCAGCTTGGCCATCGCCCGGGCCGGGATGATGGTCTTGGAGCCCTCGCCCTGGTAGCCGCCGCCGAGGCCGTTGACCTCCGCGGTGGGCCGGGCGGAGAACCGCTCGACGCTGGAGTAGCCTGCTTCGCCGAAGGGCGCCGGCGCGCCGGTGAGTTCCAGGAGGTAGGCGTCGGTGATGGGCAGGGTTTTCCACATCTCGCGCTCCCAGTCTTCGAGCGGGCGCACCCGGTCGTAGAAGCCGGCGATGGTCACGCGGCCCTCGGGGTCATGGAGGCTGGCGAGCAGGCGGGCCAGGGCGGTGGCCGGGTTGGCGACGGCGCCGCCGAAGATGCCGGAGTGCAGGTCGTGGTCGGGGCCGTGGACGTGCAGCTCCATCGCCGCGACGCCGCGCAGGCCGTAGGTCAGCGTGGGCCGGCCGGGGCCGACCATGCCGGTGTCGGAGATGGCCACGAGGTCGCAGCGGAGCGCCTCGCGGTGTTGTTCCAGGAACGGCCGCAGGTTGGCAGAGCCGATCTCTTCCTCGCCCTCGACGAGGAAGATGACGTTGACGGGCAGCTCCCCGCTGCCCTCCGTCAGGGCGGCCTCGACGCCGCGGATGTGGGCGAGGATTTGGCCCTTGTTGTCCGTGGCGCCGCGGGCATAGACGACCCCGTCGCGGATGACCGGCTCGAAGGGGGGCGAATCCCACAGCTCGAGCGGGTCGGGCGGCTGCACGTCGTAGTGGCCGTAGATGAGCACCGTCGGCCGGCCGGGTTTCGGGGCGGAGCGGGCGAGGACGACGGGGTAGCCGGGCGTGGGGTGGACCTCCGTGGCCAGCCCGAGGCCGCGGAGCTTGTCGGCGACCCAACCCGCGCAGGCGTGCGTGGCGGCGGCGAACCGGGAATCGGCCGAGACGCTGGCGTGGCGCAGGAAGGCGAACAGGTCGGCGACGGCGGGGTCGGAGGGGTCGGCGGGGGGCATCCCAAAAACCTCGCGCACGGGGCCGGGAGCGCCAAGCGAAGAATGTCAACGGTTCCGGCCGGGCGGGGGTAGTTCAGCGTAGAGAAATCTCGGCGGCGCGGGCAGGGCGGGTTATCCCTAACCCGCCGCCGTTGTCGGTTTCGACCCGCTTTGCCGCGGCGGCTTAGGGATGAGCCGCCCTACCCTCGCCGCCGAATCTCAGATTGAGACACTACCGGCCGGGCGGGGGTCCGTTACCGGCAAAGTTGAGAGCGCCGGCTCTCAGCCGTGGGAGCAGCCTGGGGAAACGCTGGGCGCTTGGCCGGGGTTCACCGGAAATTCCGTCCTTTTCGGGGATCGGAACCACCGGCAGGCCCCGCGTCTGCTGCCTGGGAAAAGGATCATCCCATGAATCTACGCCACGCCCAGAACCCGCCGCGTAGTTCGCTCGTTCCCGGTGGTCCCGCCGCGGCGATCACGGTCCGGCCCCGCGTCGCCTGCGTCCCGCGCCTGGGCGACGCCCTTCCCGGTGGTCACGCCGCCCCGGCGGCCCCGGGAGGAAACGACGACAGTCTCGCAGCCTGGGCCGCCGCCTTGACGGGCCTCGTGAGCCGGTTCACCGGGCTGCGGGCGCCCTCCGATCCCGCTCCCCCGGCCCGGCCGGCGTGGCGGCGGGTGCCGTTCCCGCTCGTCGGCCGCCTGCGGGGCGGGGGTTAGTCGCGACGGGCGTTGACAAAGCCGGGCCGGGCGGGGTTTGGTGGGCGCGCTGCCCGCCCCGCCCGCGTCATGGAATTCGACTTTCCCGCTCTCCCCCAGCGCACCCGTTACAACCTGCTCATCGGGTTGATCGCCCCGCGGCCCATCGCGCTCGTCACCAGCCTGGACCTGCGCGGCCGGCTCAACGCGGCGC
>CAXTFX010000376.1:0-1926 GCA_964243185.1 uncultured Chthoniobacterales bacterium | reverse complement strand
CGGCCCATCGCGCTCGTCACCAGCCTGGACCTGCGCGGCCGGCTCAACGCGGCGCCGTTTTCCGCGTTTAACTACGTCGGCACGGACCCGGCGCTGGTCGTCCTCGGCGTGGGCAACCGGCCGGACGACCCGGGGGCGGACGACGGCGGCCCGCCCCGCGCCAAGGACACCGCGCTGAACATCCGCGCCCGCGGGGAGTTCGTCGTCCACGTCGTTTCCGAGGGGATCGCGGACGGGATGAACCTCTGCGCCACGGACTTCCCCCGCGGCGAGAGCGAGGTGGCCGCGGCGGGGTTCACGACCGTGCCGGCCACGCGCGTCGGCGTGCCGCGGCTGGCCGAGGCGCCGGCGTGCTTGGAGTGCGTGGAGGTGCAGACCTTTGAGCGGGGCCGCTCGCGGGTGGTCGTCGGCGAGGTGGTTTACGCGCACGTCCGCGACGAGTTCGTGGACCCCCGGGGGCCGTATGTGCGTGCGGAGGAGCTCCATGCCATCGGCCGCATGAACGGGCTGGGAGCCTACGTGCGGACGCGCGGGGCGTTTTTCCAGGTGCCGCGCATCCCCTACGCCGAGTGGAAGAAACAGGCGCTGCCGGGCGATGTTAGTCCCTCAAGTTAGTTTGCGCGTGCCACGGCGGCGGAGCCTGCTAACTTGGTGGCGCCGCGATGTATCTCCGCTCCCTCGAACTTCTCGGCTTCAAGTCCTTCGCCCGGAAGACGGAACTGCTCTTCCCCCCGGGCGTCGCCGCCGTGGTCGGCCCCAACGGCTGCGGCAAGAGCAACATCCTCGACGCCCTGCGCTGGGCGCTGGGCGAGCAGTCGGCCAAGGCCCTGCGCGGCGCGGAGATGGCCGACGTGATCTTCAACGGCAACGACCGGCTGCCCGCCCTCGGCATGGCGGAGGTTTCGCTGACGTTCAGCGACTGCGAGAGGGAGCTCGGCACGGCTTACCACGAGGTCCGCGTCACCCGGCGCGTTTACCGGGACGGCGGCAGCGAATACCTCCTCAACGGGGTGAACTGCCGGCTGCGCGACATCCAGGAGTTGTTCATGGACACGGGGATCGGCCGCTCGGCCTACTCGGTCATGGAGCAGGGCCGCATTGACCAGATCCTCTCCTCCCGCCCCGAGGAGCGCCGCGCCATCTTCGAGGAAGCCGCCGGCATCACCAAGTATAAGTCCCAGCGCCGCGACGCCCTCCGCAAGCTCGAAGCCACGGAAGCCAACCTCGCCCGGCTGGCCGACGTGCTGGGGGAGGTCCGCCGCCAGCTCGCCACGCTGGGCCGCCAGGCCGCCAAGGCCCGCCGCTGGCAGACGCTCCACGCGGACCTCAAACTGCTGGAAACGCACCTGGCCCACGGCGAGTTCCAACGTCTCGTCAACGACGCCATCGCCTCCGGGGCCGCGCTGTTCGACGCCCGAGCGGGACTGGAAACCGCCGCCCGCGCCCTGACCGACGACGAGAGCGTGCTCGGCTACCGGCGCGCCGCCCTGGAGCGCCACGACCACCGGCTGGAGATCGCCCGCGCCGCTTTGAACGAGGCACACTCCCGCTTGGCCCACGCCGAAAGCCGCCTGGGCTTCAACCGCGAACGCCTCGTCGAGGGCGCCGCCCGCCTGGAGCGCCTCCGCGCGGACCTGACCGAGGGCCGGGAAACGCTCACCGCCGCCCAGGCCCGCCTGGAGGAAACCGGCGCCGCCGAGCGCGAAGCCCTCGAGCGGCTCGCCGAAGGCCAGGAACTCCAACGCGCCGAAGACGCCCGGCTGCGCGACCTGCGTAACCGCCGCACCGCCGCCGAGGCCGCCGTCGCCGCCGCCGCCCGCCGCGTCGCCGAGGCCGAGAACCGCATCAGCGCCGCCCGCGCCGAACTCACCCGCGCCGAGGCGGAGCAGGCCGCCGCCGGGGCGCGCCGGGACCTCTTAACCAGGG
>CAXTFX010000375.1:0-4841 GCA_964243185.1 uncultured Chthoniobacterales bacterium | reverse complement strand
GCCGCAGCACGGCGCGCCGCCACAGGCCGACGCCCTCGATCACCCCCGGCTGGACGAGGTCGGGCAGGACGCCGGCGCGGACGAGGGAGCTCTTGCCCCCGCCGCTCATGCCCGTGACGAGCGCGAACGCGCACCCGGCCGCCGCGCGCCGGCGCAGGGCGTCGCGGACCTCCGCCGCGGCGCGGGCGCGGCCGGCGAAGAGGGCGCGGTGGTCAAAATCAAACGCCTCCAATCCCCGAAAAGGGCCGCCGCCGACCCATTTCGACGCCTCCCCTCCGCCCTGGTCCTCGCCGAGCCGGCGGGCGATCAGGGCGCGCAGGTGGACCGCGAAGTTCTCCTCGAAGTCCCCCGTCCGCTTGAAGGTGTGATAGGCGCCGACGAAGGACCCCTCGGTCGTGTCGCGGAAGAACTCCGAGTTGAAGAACTCCTCGACCCGCTGCCAGTCCTCCAGGGCGCGCAGGACGCTGTCACGGTCGGACAGTGACGGCTTGGGCGGCTCGGCGGTTTTGCGATAGACCATCACGTCCGGCACGCGGTCCTGGCTGCGGCGGCGGGCCTCCACGGCGTCGCGGAACTCGAACAGCGTGCCCGTGGGAGCCTCCGCGTCGCCGGCGACCCTATACTTGGAATGAAGCCGATAGCCCAGGCGCGACCAGAGCAGGAGCACGACGATGTCCGTCTGCGAGGGCAGGGGAATCTGGTCCTGGAAGCCGGCCTCGGCCGTGAGCGGTTCCTGTTCCCACAGGATGGCCTGGAGCCGGGCGGTGCGGGCGAACTCGCCCTTGAGCCGCTCGATGACCCGCGCGCAAATCAACCGTTCGTCGCCCAGGTCGCCGGGGGAGGAGACGAAGATGCGAAAGGGGCGCGGGATCGATGGCGACGGAGCCTCGGCGGCAGGGGGACCTGGATTGGGCGGGGTGCTCACGACCGCAGGGGATAACGGATGGATGGACCGCTCGTCAGCTTGGGCGCGACCGTGTCCGAAAGGATTCTATAATCTTGCCGGTCCTTGGTTTGATGGTCTCGCTCGGGGTAACGTGATTTACCCCACCCAAGGCGCCGCCCCTGGTGGTGCGGAGGGCCGGGACCACGCCCGACGGGTTGATTCGAGGACGACGCCTGGTCCCTGGTCTCCGTCGTTGGGCCGGGGGTGGATGCCTGGGGCGGGCGCGGTTGAGGTTAAGAGAGAAACGGGCCGCCGGGAAAGAAAATTCTGTTCTCAGCGGTCAAGTTAGGTATTTCTACTGAGTCGTTCGAGCGCGTGCAGTCCCTCCCGTCTCGCCCTCGCCCGGATGGCCCGAACCCCATTGGATAACACCTGCCTGGGTCGTGAACCTCCCGCGCTCGGGGCGGCCCCATCTTCCAACCCCCGTTAGCACCCCCGTGAACCGGCTCCCAATCGAGGATCGCGCCGCCCAACGCCGCGACCAGGCGGCCCAGGCGCTGGCCCACGGGGAAACGTTCCTGGCCTACGACCTGGCGGCGGAAGGACTGGAGGAGGTTCCGGGCGACGCGCGTTTGCTCCAGCTTCAGGCGCTGGCGCTGGCGCGCAGCGGCTCGCCGCACCAGGCGGCCCTCGTCCTGCGCCGGCTCCAGGCGGCGGGCCACCGGGACGAGGAAACCCTCGGGCTGCTGGCGCGCACCCACAAGGACCTGTGGCGTCTGGCCGCGGACCCGGCGGAGCGGGAGGCAGAGGGGCGACGGGGCTTCGCGCTCTACGAGGAGGCGTTCCGGGCGCACCGGGGTTGTTACAGCGGGGTCAACGCGGCGGCGATGGCCTTGCTGCTGGGGGAGACGGACCTCGCCCGGAGTCTGGCCCGGGAGGTGGTTGACCTCTGCGATGACCCCGGCGGGAGGGACGGGGGAGACTACTGGCGGGAGGCTTCCCGGGGGGAGGCGGCCCTGATCGCCGGGGACGTGGCACGGGCGGCGGAGCACTACCAACGCGCCGGCCAGCTCGGGCGGGGGCGGGACGCCGACGTGGCCTCGACGCGGCGGCAGGCGCGGCTGCTGTGCGGGCGGCTCTTCGGGGAGCCCGGCCGGCTGGATGCCTGTTTCGCGGTGGCGACGGTGGTGGCGTTCGCGGGGCACCGACCCGACGCGCCCGACCGGCCCGCGCCGCGCTTCCCCCCCGGGGAGGAGGCGCGGGTGCGGGGAGAGCTGGACGCGCTGCTGGCGGAGGTGGGCGCGGGGATCGGCTACTGCGCGGCGGCGAGCGGGGCGGACCTGCTGTTCATCGAGGCGATGCTGGCCCGGGGGGCGGAGGTGCACATCGTGCTGCCGTTGCCCGAGGCGGAGTTCCGGCGGGAAAGCGTCGAGGGCGCGGGGGGCGGCGACGATTGGGGTCAACGCTTCGACGAGGCGCTGGTCCGGGCAGCCTCCGTGACGCGGGTGGACCGGGAGGCGTCCACCGACCCCACGCTGGCCTTCGAGTTCGGCAACCGGCTGCTCTCGGGGTTGGCCCGCATCCGGGCGCGCGCGCTGGACTCCCGCGTGGTGCCGGTGGCGGTCTGGGACGGTGGCACGGACGGGGATGGTCCGGGCGGGACGGCGGCATTTTGCGCGCTCTGGCAAGCGCTGGGGGCGACTCCGCGGGTCGTTGATCCGCGGCCCAACGCGGGGAGGGTCGCCGCCGCCGCCGCGAGCGCCGCCGATGGTGCCCGCGGGCAGGCGGGGAGCGGGTTTCCGCAGGTGATCCGCGCGTTGCTCTTCGCGGACGTGGCGGGCTACGGCAAGCTGACGGACCGCCTGATCCCGGCGTTCGTGGAGCACTTCCTGGGTCGGGCGGCGTCACTGCTCGGCGGGCTCCCGGAGGGGGACCGGCCGCTGTTTCGCAACACCTGGGGGGATGCGTTTTACCTGGTGTTCCGCACCGTGGGCGCCGCGGGCCGGGCGGCCCTGGACCTGCGCGACCTAGTGGCGGATACGGATTGGACGACGTGCGGGCTGCCGGCGGGGCTGCGCCTACGCATCGGGCTGCACGCGGGGCCGGTGTTCGCGTGCGTGGACCCGGTGCTCGGGCAGCCGACGTTCACGGGGTTTCACGTTTCCCGCACGGCGCGCATCGAGCCGATCACGGAAGAGGGGCAGATTTTCGTGAGTCAGGCGTTCGCGGCGCTGGCGGAGACCGAGCCGGACGCCCGGCCCGAACGGCCGGACTTCGTGTGCGACTACGTCGGCCGCCGGGTGTTGCCGAAGCGGGCCGGGGTCTTCCCCTTCTACCTGTTGCGACGGCGCGGCGGTGGGGCGGGGGAGGGGTCGGGAAGATGACCAGGAATGGAGGCAGACCTTGGTTCTCTTGGCAGAGGGACGGAAACGATTGCCCGATGGCGGTCGGCTTTTGTCTTTCGGGCGTTTTTTCGTCCTGCGCTACCTTTCCAACCCTCGCTCCCTCCATGTCTGACCATTCCTCCGTCCTGCCCCGACCCGAATATCCCCGTCCCGACCGCCAGCGCGGTTTCCTGGAAGGCGTGGACTGGTTCAACCTGAACGGTCCCTGGGCGTTTCGTTTCGACGGGGAACGCCGCGGCCGGGACGAGGGCTGGTTTCGGCCCGCGCCGGACGCGGACGGTTGGGACGAGCAGATCATCGTGCCCTTCTGCTGGGAATCCCTGGCCGCCTGGGGGCAGGGAGACGCGGCGGGGAACGAGCGCTACTACGCCACCCGGGTGTTCCGTAACCCGCTGGAGGTCACGCGCTTCAACTACCGCGTTGCCCCGCGCTACGAGGTCGGCTGGTATCAACGCCGGGTGCGCGTGCCGCGGGTCGGCGCGGCGTGGGCGGGCAAGCGGGCGATCCTGACCGTCGGCGCGGCGGATTTCTTCACGGAAGGCTGGTGCAACGGGGTCCCGGTGGGCCGCCACGAGGGGGGTTACACGCCCTTCGAGTTCGACCTGACCGACGCGCTGGGCGAGCCGGACGCGGGGGGGTTTGCCGAGGCCGTCATCACCCTGCGCGTGGAGGACCCGATGGACCACGCCGAGCAGCCCGTCGGCAAGCAGTGGAGCTGGTATATGACCACCAGCGGGATCTGGCAGACGGTGTTCCTGGAGCCGCGCGCCGCCAGCCACCTGCGGCCGTTCCGCATCGTGCCGGACCTGGACGCGGGGGCGGCCCGCTTCTCCCTGCCCGTCGCCGAAGCGGGGGAGGGGGACGAGGTGGAGGTGGAAATCCGGCCGCCCGACGTATCCGGCCAGAGCGTCTATCAACACACGCTGCCCGTCGTCGGCGGCGTCGCGGTCGGCAGCATCCTGGCGCACGGCCGGGTGCGCTGGGACCACGCCGACCCGCAGCTCTACTTCGTGCGCCTGCGCCTGCGGCGGGACGGGCGGACGCTCGACGAGGTGCAAACGTATTTCGGGCTACGCACCGTCGGCGCGCACGTCGTGGATGCGGCCGGCGGCGGCCGGGAGGACCCCGCCGCGCTCACGCTCAACGGCCAGCCCGTGTATCTGCGCGGCGCGTTGCACCAATCGTTCTATCCCGAGGGCATCTACACGGCGGGGGACACGGCGACGCTGCGCCGCGACATTGGGTTCGCCAAGCGGGCGGGGTTCGATTTCCTGCGTATCCACATCAAGATTGATGACCCGCTCTTGCTATATTACGCCGACACGATGGGCATCCTGCTCATGCAAGATTTCCCGAACTTCGGCGAGGGCGGGGACACGCCGTTAGGGCGTCGCCGCTACGAGGAGATGATGCGCACGGCCATCGAGCGCGACTTCAACCACCCCAGCGTGATCGCCTGGTGTTTGTTCAACGAAACCTGGGGCTTCGGCGGGCAGGTCGAGCTGGTGAAACTCTTCGGCCAGGCGCCGGTGGCGGAGGCGGCCGGGGAG
>CAXTFX010000374.1:0-4850 GCA_964243185.1 uncultured Chthoniobacterales bacterium | reverse complement strand
ATTGACGTGGTGGACGAGGCCGGTGCCCGCGCCCGCATCGGCGCCATGACCCGGCCGCCGGACGTGAAGGAGATCGAGAAGGAGATTGAGGACATCCGCGTCGAGAAGGAGGCCGCCATCAAGGCGCAGGACTTCGAGAAGGCGGCCAGCCTCCGCGACGGCGAGAAGCAGGCCAAAGACCGCCTGGAACGCATCCTGACCGAATGGCGCGAGCAGCGCGAGGAGAAGGAAGTCGTCGTCACCGAGGACGACATCCTGCACATCATCTCCAAGTTCACCGGCGTCCCGCTCCAGCGCATGGAGCAGAAAGAAACCGTCAAGCTGCTGGCGATGGAGTCCGAACTCCGGGGCAAGGTCATCGGCCAGGACGAGGGCGTCATCGCCATCTCCAAGGCCCTGCGCCGCAGCCGCGCCGACCTCAAGGACCCGCGCCGGCCCATCGGGTCGTTCGTGTTCCTCGGGCCGACGGGCGTTGGGAAAACGTTCCTGGCGCGCACGTTGGCTGAGTTCATGTTCGGCGACGCCGACGCGCTCATCCAGATCGACATGTCGGAATACATGGAGAAGTTCACCTCCTCCCGCCTGATCGGCAGCCCTCCCGGCTACGTCGGCTACGAGGAGGGCGGCCAGCTTTCCGAGGCGGTGCGGCGGCGGCCGTATTCGGTCGTGTTGTTCGACGAGATCGAGAAGGCGCACCCCGACGTGATGAACCTCCTGTTGCAGATCCTGGAAGAGGGCAAGATCACCGATTCCCTGGGTCGGAAGATTGATTTCCGCAACACCATCATCATCATGACGTCCAACGTCGGCGCCGAACTCATCAAGCGCCAGACGAGCCTCGGCTTCGGTGCCCCGCGCGACGAGCAGGACTACGAGACAATGAAGGGCAAGATTCTGGACGAGGCCAAGCGGGTCTTCAAGCCCGAGTTCATCAACCGTTTGGACGATCTCATCGTCTTCCACACGCTGACGAAGCCCGACCTGCTCCTGATCGTGGAACTGGAAGTTTCCAAGGTTGCCAAGCGGTTGTGGGCCAAGGAGATCAAGGTCAACCTCGACGACGCCGCCAAGGAGCTGCTCATTGACAAGGGCTACGACCCCACCTATGGCGCGCGCCCGATGCGCCGGGCGGTGGAGCGTTTCCTGGAGGACCCGCTCGCGGAGGAACTCCTGCGCGGGAACATCAAGGCCGGCGACGTGGTGCAAGTCGCCCGCGCAGGCGAGCGGCTGATCTTTCGCACCGCGGCCCCGGCCGTGGACGGCGTCCCGGAACTCGCCGCCAGCGTGGAGGCCACCGCCGACGCGCAGTCCGAAAGCCCCGGTGAGCCGGCGACAGCGAGCTGAACGCTCTCCTCGGTTTGAGGAGCAACTCCCGCCGGCGGGTGCGAACCTGCCGGCGGTTTGCTTTTTGCCCAGGTAGCCCAAAAAGCAGCGGACCGCGAAAGAGAATATCCCCGCCGGCTAGGCTCGGGCTGACAAAGGACGGCGCGGAACTGGTGTCGCCTCAACGTGGCGCCGCGGGCGGTGGCATCGAGTGACCATCAATTCCCGGGCACGGGGCTAAAAACCCACGTTAAAACTGGCGCCCTTTGGCGTGGGTCCAGACAGCCCGAACTTTCGTGGCACACGAACGGCTCTGAAAAGGTATCCGTGAACGTTTCCCCTTCTCCCCTCTGCAAAACGCTCCGTCTCCTCGCCGGCTTGACGCTGCTCCTGCCGTTCAGCCTCCGTGCTCAGAACCCGGCCGAACTTGGCGATACCTTTGCGCGTCGGGTGCTGAACGAGGTGAACCTCGCCCGCACCCAGCCCGCCCGTTACGCGGAATATCTCGCCGGTTGCCGGACGCACTACCGTGGTGATTTTCTCACGCTGCCCGGCGATTCACTTACCCGCACACGGGAAGGCGTCGGGGCGTTGGACGAAGCGATCCAGGCGCTTCGTCACACCCGGCCGCTCTCGCCGCTCGCCGCGTCCGGCGGACTCGGGCGGGCCGCGGCGGACCTGGCCCGGGAACAGGCCCGGACCGGCGACCTCGGCCACCGCGGGGCCGACGGCTCCTCCCCCTTCGCGCGCATGAGCCGGCACGGTCGCTGGCGCACCCACGCCGGGGAAGCCATTGATTACGGCGGCGAGACGGCGCGTCGCGTCGTCTATAACCTGATCGTGGATGACGGCGTGCGCGACCGCGGCCACCGCCTCAACCTGCTCGCCCCGGACTTCCACGTCGCCGGCGTCGCCCGGGCGTCGCACCCGCGGTTCCGGCAGGTCTGCGTGATTGATTTCGCCGCGGACTACACCGAGGCGGGCGCGCTCCCCGCGCCCGGAGCGGAGGCCGTGGCGGTGGCTGGTCCGGGCGGCGCGCGCGGGTTCCGGCGCGTCTCCGCGGGGGTCGTCCCGTCCGCCCTGGGCGGCTGGCGCCGTTGACCCGGCTTCGGCGGCAGCGGTGGTAGAAACTGCCCCCGCTACGCGCGGGGTAAGTTCCCCACGAAATTGCGGAGCACGGCCAGCCCGACGCCCTGACTCTTCTCGGGGTGAAACTGCACCGCGGCGACGTTGCCCCGCGCGAGGGCCGCGGCAAACGGGGCACCCCCGCCGTATTCCACGCGGGCGGCCGCGAGCGTCGGGTCAACGGGCTCGGGGTAGAACGAATGGCAGAAATACACGCTCGGTGATTCGGGCAGCCCCCGCCACAGCGGGCACTCCGGCTGGGAGAGGTGCAACGTGTTCCACCCCATGTGTGGCACCTTAACGCCGGGTCCCGGCTCGAACCGGCGGACCCGCCCGCCGAACCAGCCGAGACCGGGGGTGCCGGGCGCCTCCTCGCTGCCCTCGAACAGAAGTTGGTAGCCGACGCAAATCCCCAGAAACGGCCGGTCGGCCGCCAGCCAGCGCCGCACGGGCTCCCAGAGTCCGCGCGCCGCCAGCTTCTCCGCGCAGTCGCGGAAGTGCCCCTGGCCGGGGAGCACCACGGCGTCTGATCCCACGAGGGCGTCCGGCGCGGCGGTGATCTCCACCCGCGCGCCGGTGGTTTCCAGGGCGCGGGCGACGCTGCGGAGGTTGCCGGCGTCGTAGTCGAGCAGCGCGAGGCGCGGGGCGGTCGTGGTCATTCGCGGCTGCCGGGGTCGCGTGGGTCGGCGGGAGGCTCCATCGGTTCATCGGGTGGCTGGTCGGCCTCCAAATCTGTTACCAGGAGCAGATCAATGATGTTCATACGACCTTCCGGCGTAAAAACCACCACGGTGCGACCGACCGGCGGAACCGCAGCGAAATCGGGATGCTGTAGGTTGACCTGCCGTCCGCTGGCCAAGTGGATGGTGAAAGGACGGAACGGCTCCGCGTCATAGAGTTCCCGAAAATCCTGAAGTGTCATAGCAGCGCAAGTTATACCAGCGTTCCCTTCGTGCTAGGCACGCTCTCCGGGGCACGCCGGTCAATGCGCGTCGCGGCGTCCAAGGCACGCGCGAGCGCCTTGAACAGCGCCTCGGCCAGATGGTGCGCGTCGCGTCCGTAGAGGATTTCGACGTGGAGCGTGGCGCCGCTGTGCGTGGCAAAGGCGCGCAGGAACTCTTCGACCAACTGGAAGGGAAATCCGCGGCCACTTTGCAGGAGCGCGACGTTGGTTTCGAGGTCCGCGGGTAAGCGGTAAACGAGCAACGGACGGCCGGAGAGATCAACGGCGACGCGGGCCAGGGTCTCGTCCATCGGCAGCAGGAACGAACCGTAACGCACGATGCCGGCCCGGTCGCCGAGCGCGCGGGCCACGGCCTGACCGAGCACGATCCCGGTATCCTCGACGGTGTGGTGGCTGTCCACCTCCAGGTCCCCCGCCGCTTCGACGGACAGGTCGAACAACCCGTGCCGCGCGAACAGCGTGAGCATGTGGTCGAAGAACGGCAGGCCCGTATGCACGTCGGCCCGGCCGTCACCGTCCAACGTGAGAGACAGGGCAATGCGCGTCTCAGACGTTTCCCGGCGGACTTCGGCGTGGCGGGTCGTCATGGCTGATGTTGTCCGCAGATTACACAGATTACACAGATCATTTTTAGGAAAGGGAAGGCGGGAGACTGCCTTTGCCGCAACTCCCAACCCCTTCAGATATTCTGTGTAACCTGTGTAATCTGCGGACGAAAAAGTCGTCATTTTCGCAGTTGCCGACGCAGGCTGCCGTGGAGCATCCCCAGCACCACGAGCGAGAAACCGACCAGCACGGTGCCGTTGTAAACGTGCACGTTCACGGAACGGTCCTGGAAATACTTGCGTAATCCGAAGAACACGTTGCGCGGTCGGCGCCGGCTCTTGCGGTAATCGCTCTGGTCCATCTCGGCCTTGTTGACGAGATCTGACACCTTCTGGTTGACGAAGAGCGCCTCGGCCGTCACCCCCCGGCCGTTATCGGGCAGGTCCAGCGTGCGGTTGGCGCTGGCGGGCGTTTCCTCCAGCCGGTCAATGGCGCGCAGGTCGAGGCCGATGCCCCGTGCGTCGGCGGCTTCCAGGCCGGAGAGAGCGGCGAGGAGTTCCTTCAGGTCGTCCAGCCGGGCGTCTTCCTCGGGTGTAAGGCGGGTGCCCTTGTTGGCCAACTGCTGAATCTGCCACTGGATGCGTTCTTGCCGACGGACGAGCGGGTTGAGCTTGGCCTGGGCCACGATCATGCCCTCGTAACTCCAGCGCGTCGGGAGAAATTGACAGAGGGGCGGGACTTCGAGCTTGGAATGCGGCATCTCGCGGTCCCCGCGCAGCTTGCCGCTGACGGCGTTCTCCGACCAGTAGCGGCGCATGAGGTAGACGAAATCGAGGCTCTTGTTCATCTCCTCGTATTTGATGAGCGCCCCGCTCATGATGATCTGCGGGAT
>CAXTFX010000373.1:0-4878 GCA_964243185.1 uncultured Chthoniobacterales bacterium | reverse complement strand
TGCGCGACGAGCTGCGCCGGGTCATCGTCGGGCAGGAGGAGGTCATCGAAGGCGTGCTCGTGGCCTTGTTCACGGGGGGGCACGTCCTGCTCGAAGGCGTGCCGGGGTTGGGCAAAACCATGCTCGTGCGCACGCTGGCCGACGCCTTGGACCTGTCGTTCTCCCGGGTGCAGTTCACCCCGGACCTGATGCCGGCGGACATCGTCGGGACCAACCTGCTGATGGAGGACGAGCACGGCCGTAAGCGTTTCGAGTTCCAGCCCGGTCCCGTGTTCGCCAGCGTGCTGCTGGCCGACGAGATCAACCGCGCCACGCCAAAAACCCAGAGCGCGCTCCTGGAAGCCATGCAGGAGCGGCACGTCACCGCCGGCGGGGAGACGCGCCCGCTGCCGGACCCGTTCTTCGTGCTGGCGACGCAGAACCCCCTCGAGATGGAAGGCACCTACCCGCTGCCGGAGGCGCAGTTGGACCGCTTCATGTTCAAGCTCCGCGTGCCTTACCCCACGGCGGACCACCTCCACGCCATCCTGGACCGGACCACGCGCGGGGAATCGCCCCGCGCCCGCCGGGTGATGGACGCGGCGGAGATCGCCCGGCTGCGGCGCGCGGTGCGGGAAGTCGCGGTGGCGCGGGAAGTGCAGGGCCGGGCCATTGACCTCGTGCTGGCCACGCACCCGGAGCACGCCGGGGCCTCGCCGTTGGCCCGAAAATACGTGCGCTACGGCGCCAGCCCCCGCGGGGTGCAATCCGTCATCCTGGCGGCGAAGGCCCTGGCGCTGCTCGACGGCCGTTTTCACGTCGCCGAGGCCGACCTGCGCCGGGCGGCGTTCCCGGCGCTGCGCCACCGGCTGATCCTCAATTTTGAGGGCGAGGCCGCGGGCGTGGACGCGGACGCGGTGCTGGCGGAGATTTTGCAAAGTGGGAGCGCGGAAGTGGGAACGCGGAAGTGAGGCATCGGGCGGCAGTTTCTCGTCCGGGCCTCCCCTGCTTCCCACTTCCGCGTTCCCACTTCCCACTTTCCGCGATGCTCTCGTTTTCGACCTGCTGGAACTCCGGCCGCCACAAGGATGGGGCCGAGATGCTGGAGGAGATTCTCGGGCTCGGCTTTGAGAACGTGGAACTCGGCCACGGCATCCGTCTGTCGCTGATGGCGGGCATCCAGGACATGGTCGAGGCCGGGCGGGTGCGGATCACGTCCCTGCACAATTTTTGCCCGCTGCCCATCGAGATCACGGGGGCGAACCCGGACTGCTACGAGTTCACCAGCCACCGACCCTTTGACGTGCAGCGCGCGAACCGGTTGACCCGCCAGACCATTGACTTCGCCGCCCGGTTCCGCGCGGGCTACGTCATCCTCCACCTCGGCCGCGTGGCGATGCGGCCGGCCACGCACGAGCTCGGGCAGATCCTCCGGCGCGACGGCGACCGCTTCGGCCGGGAGTTCACCCGCCTGAAGGTCGCCGTGGTGGCCGAGCGCGAACGGCGCGCGCCGCTCTACCTGGCCCGCGCCAAGGACGCCCTGCTGCGCGCGGCGGAATACGCGGCGGGCAAGGGCGTGTTCCTCGGCGTCGAGGGGCGGCACTCCTACGAGGAGGTGCCCACGGAGCGGGAAGTCGTGCAACTCCTGGCGGAGATTGACGCTCCGCACGTCGGTTACTGGCACGATTTCGGGCACTTGCAGGTGAAAGCCAACCTCGGGTTCGTGGACCACTTCGAGTGGCTGCAAACCATCCGGGGCCGGCTCTTCGGCGGGCACCTGCACGACGTGGCGTGGCCGTTGCAGGACCACCGCGTGCCCTTCACCGGCGGCATGGTGGATTACGACCGGCTGATCCCGCTGTTGCCCGATAACACGCTGCTGACGTGGGAGCTGCACCCGCGCCAGACGACGGAGAGCATCCGGGAAAACCTGGCGCGGTGGCGGGAGCGCTTCGGGCCGCGGTAGGCGCCGGGTCATCAATGCGGGGGACCCCACCGGCACGCCTTCTGCTGGCTGCGTGGGGTTGAGCGATGGCAATTTTCCTTTTGGCTAACCTTTCCCGGACGCGGCCCGCGCGGACGGCTTTCACGCTCGTGGAGGTGTCCGTGGCCATGCTCATCCTCACCCTGTTCCTGGGGGGGCTGTTCGAGGCCAGCGGCCAGCTCCTGCGGCTGCTCACCGCCCAGAAGGAAACGGTCGCTTCCGGCCAGGCTTTCCAGGAGCGGATGGAGGCCGTCCGCGCGCTGCCCTACGCTCGGCTCACCGACGCGGCTTACCTCCGCGACCACCTGCTCGACGCCCCGACGGCCAGCGCCGCCGGGCTCCCGGACCCCGTGGAAACCGTGACCCTCGCCGCGTTTCCGCCGGACGGCACCCCGGCGACCCGCGTGCGGCGCGCGCCCGGCGGCGCCGCCGCCACCCTGGAATCCGTGAACCCGGACCTCCCCGCCGCCACGGCCGTGCGCGTGGACCTCCAGCTCGTCTGGCAAACCCGCGGCGGCCGGGAGCGTCAGCGGGTCCTCTCGACGGTGGTGGCGAAGGGGGGCATCGCCCCGTGACGGCGCCGGTGCGCCAACGGGGTTCGCGCCGTCCGTGCGGGACGACGCTGTTCGAGACGCTCGTCGCGGTCTCGCTGGGCGCCATCGTCTCCGCGGCGGTGTTGACGGGGCTTTCCGTCCTCCAACGCACCTGGGCGGCGACGGAGGCCTACGCCCTCGCGCAGGGCAGCCAGGTCCGCATCGCCGACACCCTGGCCCGCGACGTGCGGCGCGCCCTCAGCGTGGGCGTGGCCGACAACGTCCTGACGCTCACCCTCCCCGATTACCTCGGCAACGGCGGCGCCCCCGCCGGTCCCGGCGCCCCCGCGGTGGACCCGGTCGTCATCGGCAACAACCTCGCCTACGGCCCGACGCCGCTGACGGTGCGCTACTTCCAGCAGGGCGCCGCCTTCGTGCGCGAGGTCAACGGCGGCCCGCCCGAGCCCGTCGCGGAGGACGTGGCGGACTTCCAGGTTGCCGCCGCCGACGTGGGCGAGTCGGTGACGTGCGCGCTGACCTTCTCGCCCCGGTTCACCCTGGCCCCCTCCGCGGACGCGGTTGCCGGCACCCTGGTCTTTAACCGGACGTTCCTGCGCAACGTCTCCGCCCGCCCATGACCCGCCGCTTCCCGCCGCCCGGGCCCCGCCGGGACGCCGCCAGCATCCTCCTGATGACCCTCGTCGTCATGGTGCTGCTCTCGGCCATCCTGGGCACGACCCTCCTCGTCGCCGCCAACCGCTACCACGCCGCCTGGCAGGCCGGCAGTTGGCAGGAGGCCCTCGGCGGCGCGGAGGCCGGCGCGGACCTCGCCGTCGCCGCCCTGAACACGGGGAACTGGTCGGGCTGGAACTCCGTCCCCGGCCCCCCGCCGCTCTCCGGGTCGCCCGCCGGCGGCTCTCCCGCCAGCGGCCCGCCCAAGGCGGACAACTACCTCTGGAAAACGATCGAGCTGACGCACCCTGGCGAGGGCAACCAGCGCCTCGCCCTCGCCGTGACCCTCGACGCGCCCGCCTCGCTCGCCCGCGCTCCCGGCGGCCCGTGGATGCGCGTGCGCGCCGCCGGCACCGCCGACGTCCCCGGTCCGCCGCGCCCCTCGATGGAGCGCCTGGACGCCGCCCTGCGCAAGTTGAGCCTCGTCACCGACCGGCACACCGGCCAGGCCGTCATCGTTCCCCAGGTTTCCCGCCGCATCGAGGTCATCGTCAAACCCTCCCCGCACCGCCGGGCCATCACCCTCCAAAATTGCATCGTCATGACCGGCGGCGTCATTGACAGCTTCGATTCCTCCGACCCGCTCCGGTCGTTAGGCCAGCTCTTCGACCCCTCCCGCCACGGCACCCAGGGCAACGTGGCCACCTTGCGTAGCGACGGCTCCGACCTCAACAACGTCACCGTCTATGGCAACCTCGACTTCAACGGCCCCGACGTGCCCAACGTCACCGGCGTCCGCGGGAGCATCACCCCGCACTTCGCCGAGGAGCTCCCCGTCGTCACCGACCCCGGACCCGGCTGGACGGTGACGCACCCGGAAGTCACCGCCGTCAACAACCTGGCCGTGCTCGTCGGCGGCCCCAAGGCGGCCCCGGCCCGTTACAAGCTGACCGATTTCAACGTCAGCCTGGGCGCCGTCACCATCGCGCCGGGCGTCGCCGGTCAGGAGAGCTACGTGGAAATCTGGGTCACGGGCGACCTCCGCACCGCCGGCCTGGGCACCGTCGTGCAGCTCCCCGGCGTCCACACGACCTACTTCGTGGACGGGGACATCTCCATCGTCGGCGGCTCCTTCGTCAACCGCTCCAACGTGGCGGCGAACATGACCCTCAAGGGCGTCACCCCGACCGACGGCGGCTCCCGGCAGGTCAACGTCCTCGGCAACGGCAACTTCATCGGCGTCATCGAGGCGCCGGCCTACGACTTCAAGGTGGGCGGTTCCGGCGATTTCAGCGGCGCTCTCATCGGCAACACCATCCGCATGAGCCAGAACGCCGGCGTCCACTACGACGAAGCCCTCAACCGGCAGGGGACGAACTACACCGCCGTCAGTTGGTATGAGGACACCAGGTGAAAGACTGAAGGACGAGAGCAGAATCTCGTTGCCGGCACCCATTCTCGAAACCCGGCTTTCAACCTTCATCCTCATCCTTTTCCTATGTCCCCCGGCCTCCCCGGCGCCCTGTTCGTGACCTTGGCGCTGATGCTGCCGGCAACCTGCGTCGTGGTGGTGCACTGGCTGGAGCGCCGCCCGTGGCGCCGGGGGTTCTGGTGGCGGGTGGGGGCGTTGCAGGGGACCACGGGGCTGGCCGCCCTGGTCCTGCTCGCCGGTCCGAGCCCCGCTTCGCCCGCCGCGGACCTGCCCCGGCC
>CAXTFX010000372.1:0-4878 GCA_964243185.1 uncultured Chthoniobacterales bacterium | reverse complement strand
TATGCCTGCCCGGCCCGTCGTCCCCGATGCCGCCGCCCCGGCGCCCGCGCCTGCCTCGGCGGACCCGAAGATCTACCTGCTGCCCAACCTGATGACGGCGGGCAACCTGTTCTGCGGGTTCGCGGCGACGCTCCAGATCATCGGCGGCACCGTCCAACAGGCGGCGTCGGTCAACGCGGCGGGGAGTTTTCAGGCGGCCATCCTGTTCATCCTCGGCGCCTGCGTGTTCGACCTGCTCGACGGCCGGCTGGCGCGGCTGGGCGGGCACGAGAGCCCGTTCGGACGGGAGTTCGATTCGCTGGCGGACATCGTGAGCTTCGGCATCGCGCCGGCGCTGATGGTTTATAAGATCGTCCTGGCGGACTTCGGGCAACTCGGGCTGATCGTGGCGTTCCTCTACCTGGCGTGCGGCGCCCTGCGACTGGCGCGGTTCAACTGCATCGCCGCGGCCGTGACGGAGGCGGGCGACCCGGCGGCGAAGCGGGAGGCGAGCCGCTCGTTCCAGGGGTTCCCCATCCCGGCGGCGGCGGGGCTGATCGCCTCGTTGACGATGTTCATGCTCTGGCGGGAGGAGGGCAACGTGGAGATCGGCCGGTGGAAGTTCGCCCTGCCGCTGCTGATGCTGTTCCTGTCGTTCATGATGTTTTCCCAGTTCAAATACCCGAGCTTCAAGGCGGTGAACTGGCGCACGCAACGGTCGTTGCCGGTGTTCCTGGGGATCATCGTGGTGATCGTGGCGGCGGCGATCTTCTACCAGTGGATGCCGGCGGTGCTGTTCATCGTTTACCTGATGTATGGCTTCCTGCGCCCGTGGCTGACGCGCTCCTGGCGGCGGACGATTGAGGAGGAGATCGGGGAGGAGGCGGGGGAGGCGGGTGGTGACGATGGGGTTGCGACCGCCCCGGAGGGACCCAGGGACGTTAGCCGAGGGTAGAGGGGAATTGCGCCGGGAGCTACGCCCCATTCACCGGCAAAGGCGTGTATCCTCCCGACAACATGGACCTCATCGTTCCCGCCGACGTGCAATGCCCAACCTGCGGCGAATGGCTGGCCGTCGAGCTGGACACCTCCCAGGGGGAGGACTTTGAGACCGTCCAGGACTGTGAGGTCTGCTGCCGGCCGATGTTGCTGCGCGTGCGCTGCTCGCCCGGACAGGTGGACGAGGTTGAATCCGAGGCGGCGTGAAAACGCGCGACTAACATCGTCCCTAATCCGCACGCCGGGAGCGGGAAAGGGCGGAACATCCGTTTTTCACTTTCCATCCGGGCAGGGTAGGAGTAGAACTCGAACCGATTTCCGGTCGCCCCCGCCCCATGTTCGATCAACACCACGCCATCGTCCGGCTCCTGCGCGACAACGACCCGGACACCGTCTCGTTGTTGAAGAACCAGTTCATCGAACGGGGCCCGGAGATTATTCCCCACCTGCGCGACCTCGTCGCGGTGGACGACGCCACCGTCAGCGCGCACGCGCACGAGATCCTCGCCGAGATCGAGAACCGGCAGGCCCTCGAAGATTTCTCCCTCCACTGCCAGTTCTTCGCCGACGACGGTGCGGTGGAGTCCGCCTGCTGGCTGCTCGCGCGGGTGCTGCGGCCGGGCCTGGAGGTGGAGCCCTACGTGAAACAGCTCGACGCCTGGGGCGCCCAACTGTCCGAGCGCCTCGCCCAGGCCGGCGGCGCAGAGGTCCTGCCCGCCCGGCGCCGGGTGAGTCTCCTCACGGGCCTGCTCGCCGGCGACCTCGGGTTCCGGGGAAATGCGGAGCAGTATTACGACGTGTCGAACTCGCTGCTGCCCAGCGTGGTCGAGTCGCGCATGGGCATCCCGATCTCCCTGTCCGTCCTCTACATGGCCGTCGCGGCCCGCGCCGGGTTGATCGTGGACGGCATCAACCTGCCGGGGCATTTCATCGTCCGGCACGGGGACGTGTTCTTCGACCCGTTCCACAAGGGAAAAATCCTCCAGACCACGGATTGCGAAGCCATCCTGCGCAAGCAGAAGCTCGCCTACCAGACGGCCTTCCTGGAGGCGGCCAGCGGGCGCATGATCCTGACCCGCGTGCTGGCCAATCTGCTCTACATCTACCAGGACGCCGGGGACGAAGCCCAGCACGAGCGGGTTTCCGGTTGGCTGAAGGCGCTGGATCGAAAATAACCGCGACCCGCGGGTGACGGACGGGGCGGGATGGCGGACAGTTCGCGTCCCCAAGTTATGAAGCACCGTCCCAGCCGGGTGCGGGAACTCCTCCTGCGCGAACTCGGCTCGATCATCAACCGTGAGCTGGCGTTCGACGCCACGCTCGTCACCGTCCGCGACGCCAGCCTGACCGCTGATTTCAAGCACGTCCACGTGCACGTCGGTGTGATCGGCGAGCCCGCCGAGAAGCACCGCGCCGTCGCTAAGCTCGAGCTGAACCGCACGATGCTCCAGCGCGAGCTGGCCAAGCGGGTCGTCCTCAAGTTCACCCCGCACCTGCACTTCCACCTGGACGAGAGCGCCGAGCGCGGCACCCGCATCATGTCCATCCTCGACGAGCTCGACCTGCCCCCGGCCCTGGACGCCTACGGCGAGGTGGCGGACGACGCCGACGAGCCGGCCCTGGGCGTGCTGACCCCGACGGACGCCGCGGCGGAGGAGGTAAAAGCCCCCGTGGACGAGAACGACGAGGAGCATGAGTCGGCCGAAGAGGAACCCGCCCGCGCCCCGCGCCGCCGTTCCCCGCGCCGTTGACCTCTGCCTCATGCAAGCCTCCTTCGCCGACATCGCCGCCGTCCTGCGCGACCCCGCCCGCCAGCAGTTTGTCGTCGTCTCCCACCTGCGGCCGGACGGCGATGCCCTCGGCTGCCAGCTCGCCTTCGGCCTGTGCCTGCGCGAGCTCGGCAAACGCGAGGTCGTCATCTGGAACGAGGACGGAATGCTGGACAAGCTCCGCTTCCTGCCCGGCTCGGAACTGGTCCACCAGCCGCCTGCCGAGCCCCGGGAATTCGACGTGCTCGTGGCCCTGGACACCGCCAGCTACCAGCGGCTCGGCACGCCGCTGCGGTCCATCGCCGGCCAGCCGTTGACCATCAACCTCGACCACCACGTTTCCAACCCCGGCTACGGCGACCTGCCGCACGTTGACGCCGAGGCGCCGGCCACGGGGCAAGTCCTTTACGAGTTTTTCGTGGACCAGGCGCTGCCGCTGACGACCGACATGGCCACCAACCTGTTCGCGGCGATCTCCACGGACACCGGCTCGTTCCAATACGCCTCGACCACGGCGCGGACCTACGAGGTCGCCGCGAACCTGATCCGCCGCGGGGTGGACGTGGCCACGCTCTCGCGCCAGCTCTACGGCTCCTACCCGCGCCGCCGACTGGACCTGCTCCAAGCGCTGCTCCGCACCCTGCGCGTTTCCGACGACGAGCGGGTGGCCAGTTTTGCCCTGGACCTGGCCACCGCGCGTCGGACCGGCGTCGGGCCGGAGGATAACGAGGGGTTGATTGATTACATCCGCGCGATTGACACCGTGCTGGTGGCCGTGTTCTTCGAGGAACTCGACGGCGGACTGGTGCGCGTGTCCATGCGCTCGAAAACACCCGAGGCTAACGTGAGCGCCATCTGCGCCCAGTTCGGCGGCGGCGGCCACGTCATGGCGGCCGGCGCGCGGGTGCGCGGAACGTTGGCCGCGGTGGAAGCGCGCGTGCTGGCGGCGGTTCACGACCGGCTGCGCCGGAATGACGAAGCCCGAATGACGAAACCAGAAGGAAGTTCCAAACTCGAAGCCTGAAGTCTCCCTTTCGCCATTGGTCATTCGGGCATTCCTTCTGGTTTCATCATTCTGATTTCGTCTTTCCTCCTCATGCCTGCGTTTTCCCAAGATCGTCCCCGCTTCCGCCCCCACCCCCCGCGCGAGTTGTCCGAGCTCGACGGCGTGCTCCTCGTGGACAAGGCGCCGGACATGACTTCGCACGACGTCGTCGCCATCACCCGGCGCGCGCTGGACACCCGGAAAGTGGGCCACTGCGGCACGCTGGACCCGCTCGCCACCGGGCTGCTCATCGTCGTCCTCGGCCGGGGCACGAAGATCCAGGACCTGCTCATGGCGGAGGACAAGGAATACGTCGGCACGATGACCCTCGGCGTGACCACCTCCAGCCAGGACCGCCAAGGCGAACCGCTGGAAACCCGCCCGCTGCCCGCCGACCTCGGACCGGAAACCATCGAAGCCGCGTTCAAGAAACTCGACGGCGATTCCTACCAGATGCCGCCGATGGTCAGCGCCATCAAGAAGGACGGCGTGCCGCTCTACAAGCTGGCGCGGCAGGGCAAAACCGTGGAGCGCGAGCCGCGGTTCGTTCACGTCTTCGCCCACGAGGTCCAGGCGATCCGCCCGCCAGAGGTTGATTTCCGGGTGAACTGTTCCAAGGGATTCTACGTCCGCACCTACTCCCACGACATCGGCGAAACGCTCGGTTGCGGCGCGCACCTCAAGGAGCTGCGCCGGACCCGGAGCGGGCGGTTCGACCTGAGCCGGTCGGTGACGGTGGAGGAGCTCAAGACGCTGCCGCGCGAGGATTTGTTAAAGCGCATCCTGAGCCTGCCGGAAGTTTCGCGGCTGCGGGGGGCGTGATCACATATTGCATGTTATGAGCTTTGATTGGCAAAACACGCTCACCTTCCTCAAGGACAACGCCTCAATCATTAACGGAGCTATTTTTGGCGCCGGGGTCACGGCATTTGGGGCGCTTGTTGTTGCGATTACGAATGCGAAAGTCCAGTTAAGAATTGCCATCTTAAACGCCGACCGAGAGAGTCGTAAAGAAATATACAAATCCGCTTGGGAGACAGCGCGCGACGAGCGGAAGACTATACGTGAAAAGTGCGAACGAGCTTT
>CAXTFX010000371.1:0-4888 GCA_964243185.1 uncultured Chthoniobacterales bacterium | reverse complement strand
CACCGGCCTACTCCTCCCAAGGAGAGGCCCCGGGCGCCGACCTCGGCAGCCTGGAAAGCGCCGCCCGGCTCCAGCGCGGCCTGGGCGAACACACGATCCTGGCCTACCGGCGCACCTGGGCGCGGCTCCTGGCCTGGAGCGCTACCGCTGCTCCCCGTGGCACTCCTGCGCTTGATCCCCGCGGTCTTTCTTCCGAGCAGGCCGCTCGCTGCTACGCCGAAGCCATCGCCGCCCCCGGCCGCACCGCACCCGCTTCCCTCATCCAGGCCCGCGCCGCCATGGCCTTCGCCTACGAGCTGTGGGACCGGCCCAACCCGTTTGCCCGCATCCGACCGCCGCGCGCCGGCGTGGCCCCCGCCGTGGCTTACCTGGGCGCGCCCGAGTTGGCCCGGCTCTTGGAAGCCCTGCGCGTGCCCGCCACGGGGGAGCGCGTCACCTATGGGGGCAGCGTCGTGTTCTACCTGGCCGTCACCCTGTTCTACACGGCGGCGCGCTACGCGGAGATTGCCTCGCTGCGCTGGACCGATGTGCTCTGGAGCCCGGACGGCACCCGCCCGGTGGTTCTACGCATCCGCGCCAAGGGCGGCGCCCACCACGATTTGCCCGTCAACGCGGCCCTCGGGGCGCTGCTGGCCGAGTGGCGCCCGCTCCAGGAACAGTTCAAGGGCATGAAGGCGTGGGCGGGCCGGGGCCTCGGGTTCTGCCGCTCCGACGTGATCTTCGCCGGTCCCGGGGGTGCTCCCCTCTTCAATCAAGCCTTCAACGGGCGCCTTGCCCAAGCCTGCCGACACCTGCGCCTGCCCTGCATCCTTTCCGCCCACGGGCTGCGCCACTCCGCAGCGACGTTGCTGCTCAACGCTCAGGGGCGCAACCTGCGCGAGGTGCAGGAGGTGCTCCGACACAAGGACATCCGGACCACGGCCCGCTACACCCACATCCACAGCGAGCGCACGCGTGCCACCCTGGAGAGCCTCGGGCAGAGTTTACCCGCCACCGCGGCCAGCACCGTCCCGCTCACCCCCCCTCCCCTGCCCCGATGAGCCCGGCCGAGAGCGCCTTCCTGGAGCGTGCCGTGGTCCAGCTCCTCTTTGTGAGTGGGCGAACGTTCTCGCTTGAGAGTCTGCGCGACAAGCTGCGCGAGCTGTTCTTACCCCACCCGGAACCCACGGTGCGTGCGGCCGCCAGCGTGGGCGGCTTTGAACTCGTGCAGGTGTTGCTGCGAGCCAGTGGCCGCTTGGAGCGGCTCGGCCTCATGCTCGACGTGCGCGGGGGCACCGTGCGCCTGTCCACCACGGCGGTGGAGCCCCCGGCGTTACGCGACTACTTCGCCCTGCTGCGTGAGGAACTGTCGCCCCCCTCCGGCGCCGTCGGCGGCAATGACGGTGCCGACCCCTACGAGGACACCCCCCTTAGGGGAGCGGCTCTGGAGGTGCTCGCCTGTGTGGCCTTCAAGCAGCCCGTCGGGCAGATGGAGATCAACGGCTACTTCGGAGGCGTGGACAAGCGCACCGTGGTGCGCCGCCCCCATCACTTAGGTTTGGTGGACTGCCGCCGCGGCCAGGGCGCAGAGATCGGCGGCGGGCGCACCCTCTGGGTGACCACCCCGGAGTTCCTGCGCCGCTTCGGTCTCCGGGACGTGGGGGAGTTGCGTCACCGGCTGGATGAGGAGCCGTTAAACGGCTCCGTCTCCTTACCCGAGGTTCCAGTTTGCACGGCGGCATCCCGTGAAGCGCTGGATGCGCTCGACGCGCTCCACGTCCAGACGGGGGCAAGCACCGCGAGAATCTGATCGCGCGGGATGGGGCCGAAGTAGCGCCCGTCGAAGGAGCGGGGGTGGTGCGTGCTCATGGTGAACACTTCCCCAGGGCCGAGTTCATGGTTTACGAGGGCCAACTTCGGGAGGTCCTGACCATAAAGGTCGGATGCTAGCGGGGCGCTGTTCTCCAGACGCGAACCGTTGACGAAAACGCCAGCCCCGCAAACCGTGACCCGATCCCCCGCGGTGGCCGCGACCTGTTTGATGAGTTGGCCTCTCGCGTAAGGCTGCGTGAGGGTTTCCGTTTCGGGTAGCTCGAAGAGGACGAAGCAGCCTTTCTCCACCGGGCGGTGCGGCTGTTTGCGGTAAAACCCCAGCGGCAGGCTGGGCGTCTCGTTGATGACGATGCCGAACGCATGGAGCGCAGCCACGATCATGGCCGCGCCCCCGACCGTCAGAACCACGGGCAGGAGGCCCCGGCGCTGGACGCGCCCGCCCGTCGTTGCCACTTTCGACACGTCGGCGCGCATCATGATGATCCCAGGGAAACGGTTTCGGCCGCCGTTTGCCGCTGGTGCAGGATGATCCGGTCGCTCTCCTTCGGCGCAGGGACCTCCGCGCGCTTCTGGAACACCCGGTCCTGGTAGAACAGCGGCTGGCGGCCGTAGATCGCCGGGAAGCCGGCGACGTAAACCACCATGTCGCCCGGCGCGGTGATCCGGCCCTCGGCGTCCTTCTTCGGCCCCGGCATCCGCAGGGCTTCGTCCGTGGTGAGCAGCGGGCGCTGGACCTCCTGGAACGTGGTGGAAACCTGCCCCTTGAACGATCCGAGCCGCTTGCCGCTGGTGGTGTTCTGCTCCTTGACGACGGTGGTGGTGACGGTCAGCCGGGAAAGATGGTCGGCCGTTTCCAGCCGGTTCGGCGGGAACGCATTTTGGACGTGGCAGTTGCTCGTGATGGATTCTTGGGTGCCGTAGGCGGCGTGCAACTGGCTCAAATCCTGGATGATGAGGTAGCACTTGATCCCGTAGCCCGCGAGGAAGGCCAGGGACTCCTGCATGATCGCCAGCTTCCCGAGCGAGGGGAACTCGTCCATCATCATCAACAGGCGGTGCCGGTAGTTAACCACCGGCCGGCCGTGCTCGAACTCCATGCGGTCGGCGCTCAAGCGGAGGATCGCGTTGATGAGCGCCCGCACCAGCGGACGCAGGCGCGCCTTGTCGTTGGGCTGCGTGATGATGTAGAGGCTCACCGGGGAGGCCGCGTGGTGCATCAGGTCGCGGATGCGGAAGTCCGAGCGCGAGACGTTGCGGGCCACCACCGGGTCCCGGTAGAGGGAGAGAAAAGTTTTGACGGAGGAGAGCACCGACCCACGCTCCCTCTCCGGGCGGTCGATCATGTCGCGTCCCGCAGCCCCGACCACGGGGTGAACCTCACCACGAATGTGGCCGTATTCGGTCATCTCCTGCCAGAGATCGTCAGTCGGCCGGGCCGGGTCCGCTAAGACCCGGTCCACCTCCGGCAACGAAGCGGGCGGCCCGTCGCCGTTCTTCGCCTTGTAGAGCAGGTGCAGCATCACTCCCACCAGCAACGGCTGGGCGGTTTTTGCCCAGTGGTCCTTGTCCTCGATGCCCTTGCCGTTGGGGTCCACGATCAGGGTGGCGAGGTTCTGCACGTCGCCGACCTCGGTCTCCGTCCCGAGCCGGATCTCGTCCAGCGGGTTCCAGCACACGCTCCCGGCGATGGTGGCCGGCTCGAAGCGCAACACCTTCTGACCAGCGTGCCGCTTGCGCCAACCGGCCGTCAGCGCCCACAACTCGCCCTTCAGGTCCATGATGACCGCCGACCCCGTCCACGCCAGCAACGACGGGATGACCAGGCCCACGCCCTTGCCCGAACGGGTCGGCACGAAGGTGAGAATGTGTTCCTGCCCGTGGTGGCGCAGGTAGGTCGGTTTGCCTCGTTCATCCACCCAGGAGCCGACGTAAACCCCATCGGAGGCGAACAACCCGGCGTGCCCGATGTCCTTCCGGTCGGCCCATTTTTCCGACCCGTGCAGGTCGCTCAGCGCCTGACCCGAGTTCCTGAGCGCGTTCTGCCAGAGGAGCAGCCCGAACAATCCGAGGCCCAGGGTCAGGCCACCCGCACTCCCGGCCGTCATGGTTTCGCTCGGCAGGGCATGACCCCACTGCTTGGCCCACACCAGGATTCCCCACGGTGGATGGAAGTGCCGCCAATGGCCTCCCAACGCTGGGGAAAAATGCATTCGCCAGGCGAACATCTGTGTGGCGCTGACCAGTCCGCATAGGAGGAAACCCGTGAAAAGCGCGAGCTTTAGCAGGAATGAGAGCCCGGTGGCCTGTTGCTGGATGCGGGGGGATTTGTTCCTGCTGAACTCCATGATTTAGCGGCTAAACGATGCGGTGAGGTGTAATGTTTAGCCTAACTACCTCTCCACAGCCCGCTCTTTTTTCGTTTCTGCGGTGCTTGGAACGCCTTCGGCACTGCCGCCGCGAGCCGTGCCGCCGCGTGTGACGTAGGGGCTGCCGGCGTCGGTCCCGGTCATCGTTCCTCCCTGGCGTCTGCCTCCGCCGCCGCTTCGGCTTCCATCGCGAGCAACGCCAGCTCTCTCCCGTCGCATTGCAACACCGGGGGCGATTTCCGTTCCCACACCACCAGGTGCATCCGGGTGCAAAAGCATCGCAACTCGTTCGGGTTGGAAAACCACATCGAGGCCGGACAGGTTTCGCACGCGGGCGAGGGTTTCGGGCGCTCTTCGGGGGCGAGCGCGGCCAAAACGGGACTGCAATAGGGCGGCGATGCGCTGGAATCTTCGGGTCCGGGGACTGTTTCGTTGGGAGTAGTCGGGTTGGGCATGGTGGTAGGGGAGTTTGGGAGGGATGGGCGATGGACCCGGCTTTGTCGGGTGTGAGGCGGGCGGTGGCGACCGTCGTGCCCGGAGGGTTGCCGCCGCGGATTCGTTCCCGCGGGCGGCCTGCTGCATGAGCCAGTCGTTCCACGCCAACAGGGGGGCGGAGCGCAGGATCTCCGCCTTCTCCGCGCGAAAGGTTTTGTAACTGGCGTCCACGCTCTGCTTCAGCCGGCCGCGGTGAAGCTCGGACGCCACCCGCT
>CAXTFX010000370.1:0-4893 GCA_964243185.1 uncultured Chthoniobacterales bacterium | reverse complement strand
CATCGGGCCGTCGGAGGCGCCGAAGTCCACCGTCCCCTCGCTGATCTGCTTCTGGCCGCCGCCGGAGCCGATGGCCTGGTAGTTGATCGTGACGCCGGGATTAACCTTGGCGTAGGCCGAGAACCACTTGGTGTAGATGGGGTTCGGGAACGTCGCCCCCGCGCCGGTCAGCGACTGGGCGCGGACCGGGCCGGCGGGCAGGAGGGAGCCGGCCAGGGCCAGCAGGAGGGTGGCGACGGTGGTCGCGAGGGGTTTTCGGTTGGGCTTCGGGTGGGATTGCATGGCCGCACTGTGGCCAATCGCGCCCCCCCGGCCACGTCGGAAGGGTGAACATTTCGTGACGTAAGCTCCGGGCGTTCCGGGTTTTCACTCACGTCCCGAAGAACCGGTCCCCCGCGTCGCCGAGCCCCGGCACGATGTAGCCGACCTCGTTGAGCCGCTCGTCAATGGCCGCGGTCCAAACCGGCACGTCCGGGTGCATCGCGCCGAGGTGCGCCAGCCCCTCCGGGCAACTGACGAGGCAGAGGAAACGCAGCCGCGTCGCCCCGTTGGCCTTCATGCGGGTGATGCTCGCCACGGCGCTGCCGCCGGTGGCCAGCATCGGGTCGAGCACGAGCACGTCCGCCTCGGCGAGGTGCGGCGGGGTGCGCTCGTAATACTGCTTCGGCGCCAGGCTGGCCTCGTCCCGGTAGATCCCGACGTGGGCGACGGCCGCCTCGGGCGCCAGCGGGTGGATGCCCTCCAGGAACCCGAGTCCCGCCCGCAGGATGGGCACGAGCACCAACGGCCGGGCGAGGGTGCGCGACGCGCACGGCGCGATGGGCGTTTGCACCGTCACGGGCGCGGTTTCGAGGTCCGCCGTCGCCGCGAAAAAGATGAGGGCCGCCGTCTCGCGCAGGAGGGGCCGGAAACGGTCCGAGGGCGTGGCAACGTCGCGCAACCGCGCGAGCTTGGCCTGGACGAGCGGGTGGTCAACGACGGTGACGACGGCGGCGGACACGGTGGGCGAGGCTACGGGGGCGCGGGCGAAAGGCCAGTGATTTTGCGCGCGGGCCGTGGGCAAAAGTGCGGCATCATGGCCCCCGCCGCCATGCCGTTGCCCCCCGCCCTGCTCCTCCCCCGCGCCCGGCGCGCGCTGGCCCTCGCCGGCCTGCTCGCGGCTGCGGCCGTGGCCCAGGCGGCGAACTGGCGCGTGGTCTTCCCGGAAGGCCCCGCGGGTCGGGCGGCGTTCGTGGACGGCGATTGTTACGCCCGCATGACCCGGGTGCGGATGGTGCTCGAACACCCTGGCCGCGTCGTGCGGGAACACGACTTCGAGAACTTCCCCGCCGGGGTGCGCCCGCACACCACGGCGCCGCTGGACTACGTCATCGCCGCCCTGGCGGGCGTCCTCCGGTGGCTCCGGCCGGCCGACGGCGCGGAGCTCGCCCTGGACCGGGCCGGCGCGCTGGTTTCCCCGCTGCTCGGCGCGTTGACGCTCGGGTTCCTGGGGTGGTGGACCGACCGGGAACGGTTGCCAGGGCGTTGGGCGACGCTGACCCTGGCGGCCCTGAGCCCCGTCCTGGCGCACGGCTTCGCGCTCGGCCGGCCGGACCACCAGTCGTTGCAGTTGTTCCTTCTCGCCGTGGCGCTCGCGGCGGAGACGGTGCTCTGGCAACGGGCCTCCCGGCCGTGGGCGCTGGCGGGCGGGGTCGCGTGGGGGTTGGCGCTGTGGGGGTCCCTCTACGAAGCGGCCGTGCTGCTGGCCGCGCCCCTAGGCGCGGCGGCGGTTTGTCACCGGGAGACGCTCCACCAGCGGGAACGGGGGTGGCAACTGGCCGCCCTCGCCGGGATTCTCGGCGTCGCGCTGCTGGTGGAAGGCGGCGGGCGGCTGAACTTGCCGGGACGCGGGCCGGGGGTGGACGCGGGCTTGTTCGCGGCGTGGAGCCGGCAGGTCGGGGAACTCGGCGCAACGGCGCCCTGGTCCCGGCTCATCCTGGGTTGGGTCGGCGTCGGGATCTTCGCGGCGCCCGCGCTGCTCTGGCGGGCGTGGCGGGGCGGCGGGGAGCGCACGGCGGCGCTGTGGCTGGTGCTGCTGCCGGGCCTGTGGGCGTTGACCTGCTGGCAGGTGCGCTGGGGCTACTTCCTGGCGCTGGTCAGCGCGATGGCGCTGCCGGCCCAGGCGCGCGCGCTGGCGGGCCGGCCGCGCTGGGTGCTGCCCCTGGCCGGGGCCGCGTGGCTGGCCGGGATGGCTCCGCTCCTGGGCGAGTTCGCCACGCGCGCGGACCGGGCGTGGCGCCCGCGGGCGGAGGACCGCGGGCGGGTGGTGGAAGCCGTGGCGTTGCTGCAAACGGCCGATTTCCTCCGGGCCGACGCCGCCGCGGACCCGGCCGCGCCGGCCGGCGGCATCCTGGCCCCGTGGTGGCTTTCCCCCGCCCTGGCCTACCGCTCCGGCCAGCCCGCCGTGGCCGGCTCCTCCCACGAGAGCCTGCCGGGGACCGCGGACGCCGCGCGGTTCTTCCTGACCCCGGCCCGCAGCCCGGCGGCGTTCACCCTGCTCCACGACCGGCGCGTGCGCTGGGTGGTCACGGACGACCCGGACCGCGTCCTGCCCACGGCCGCGGACCTGCTCGGGGCCGGCCCCGCCCCCCCGGACGCGCTCGGCGCCGTGCTCCCGCGCTTCCCCCGGCGCGCCCCCCGCGGCCTGCGGCTGGCGCGGGCCGACCCGTTTTTCAGCGTCTTCGCCGTGGACGCCCTGGTGTATGGTTCGGACCCATGAAAGAGCGGCGGGAATACGATTTTATCAGCCTCGGCGGTGGCAGCGCGGGTTACGCCGCGGCGCGCACCGCCCGCGGGCTCGGGCTGAAAACCGCGGTGGTCGAGGGCGGCCGGGAGGTCGGTGGGCTGTGCATTTTGCGCGGGTGTATGCCCTCCAAAACGGTCATCGAGTCGGCCAACCGTTTCATCACCCTGCGCCGGGCGCGGGAGTTCGGTCTGCGGGCGGAGAACCTCCGCGTCGTGGCGAGCGAGATTCTAGCCCGCAAACGCCGTCTGGTGAAGGAGTTCGCCGATTACCGCCACGGTCAATTGCAGAAAGGCGGGTTCGATTTCATCCGCGGCCACGCCCGCTTCACGGGGCCGCACACCCTGGAAATCCTCCCGCCCGACGGCGCCCCGGACGGCGCCGCGCCCGCGCCTTTCCTGGAGCTGGAAACGCGCACCGCCGTCATCGCCACCGGCTCGCGCACGGCCTGCCCGCCCATCCCCGGGCTGGACGCGGTGGACTACTGGACCTCCGACGACGCCCTGGAGCTGCCCGAGCTGCCGCGCACGCTGATCGTGCTCGGCGCGGGCGCCATCGGCCTGGAAGCCGCCCACCACCTCTCCGGCCTCGGGGTCGGCGTCACGGTCATCCAGCGCGGCGGGCACATCCTGCGCGAAGCGGACACCGACGTGGCCGGCGCCCTGGAAGAGGCCCTCGCCGCGCGCGGGGTGCGCTTCTACTGCGGCTCCCGGATCACCCAGGTCGAGCGCGATGCCGCCGGGGGCGGCAAACGGGTGTGGTTCGAGCGGGCCGGGGAAAAACTTTCCGTCGCCGCCGACCAGATCCTCTGCGCGCTCGGCCGCCAGCCGAACACGGGCGGCCTCGGGCTGGAGCAGGCCGGGGTGGAGCTCCAGAAAAAGGGCGGTATCGCCCTCGCCCCCGGCCAGCGCGCGGCGGGCGTGGCGAACGGGCACCTCTTCGCGGCCGGCGACGTGTGCGGCCCCTACGAGATCGTCCACCTGGCCATCCAGCAGGGCGAGATCGCCGCCCGGAACGCCGCCCGGCTCCTGGGCAAGCTCCCCAGCGAACCCGAATCCATGGACTACCGCTTGCGCCTGTTCGCGTTGTTCACCGAGCCGCAGGTCGGCGTCCTCGGCCTGACCGAGCGCGAGGCCGCGGGGCGCGGGCTGGCCGTGCGGTCCGCCAAATACCTGTTCGCCGACCACGGCAAGGCCGTCGTCCGCGGGGAAACGGACGGGTTCGTCAAGCTCATCGTCGCGGACGCGGACGGTCCGGATTTCCGTGCGGGCGAGATCGTTGGCGCCGCGGCCATCGGGCCGGAGGGCAGCGAGATCATCCACGAGATCGCCGTGGCCATGCACTTCCGGGCGACGGCGCGGGACCTCGCCCTCGTGCCGCACTACCACCCGACCTTGAGCGAAATCTGGTCCTATCCGGCCGAGGAGTTGGCCGGGCTTTGAGCGTTTGGCCAAAACGCTTTGACAAGCCCCGGCCCGCCCCGCACAATCCCGCGTGAGATTCTTCCCTCAACGCCAGCCGCAGCCCCCGGCCAAGCCGTCCGCGCCGCCGCCGGCGCCCACCCCCGAACCTGTTTACCAGGAAGAGGATTACGAGACGGCGCCCGAGGCGGAATACGAGGAATACGAGGACGCCGCCGCGGTGCCCGCCGAGCCCCCCCCCCCCCCCCCGCCCCCCCCCGGCCCCCCCCCCCCGGCCCCCCTCCCCCCCCCCCCCTTTTCCCAAACCCCCCCCCCAACCCCAACCCCGCCCCGGTCATCGCCGCCCGGCCCGCGCCGGCCCCCGCCCCTTTACCCAAACCCGTCACCAAACCTCAACCGCAGCCCATCGCTCCCGCCGTTATGCCCGAAAACCCGAACAAGAACATTCTGTCCAAGGACGTTGAAATCAAAGGCAACATCCGCTTCACCAACGAGTTGATCATTGACGGCAAGATCGAGGGCGAGATTCATTCCGACGGCGTGCTGACCGTGGGCGAGAACGCCGACATCCGCGGTGAGGTCAAGACCAAGAGTGTGACGGTTCTGGGTAAGGTGGTAGGTAACATTACCGTCACCGAGCGCGCCGAGCTCAAGGCCCGTGCGCACCTCGTCGGCGACCTCAAGGCCGCC
>CAXTFX010000369.1:0-4904 GCA_964243185.1 uncultured Chthoniobacterales bacterium | reverse complement strand
GGTCGCCCCGGCCTTGAGCACGGCGGCGCAGGCGGTGCCCTCGGGGTATTTGAGCGTGGCGTGCTCCTTGACGATCAACGCCCGGCGCAGCGGGATCATCATCAGGATGCCGAGCAACCCGCCCAGCACGGCGACGAGCAGCACGCGCGTCAGCTCCAGGTCGAAACCCAGGATCAGGATCGCCGGCATGGTCACGCCGACGCCGAACGCGATGGACTCCCCCGCGGAGCCGGCCGTCTGCGTGATGTTGTTCTCCAGGATGGTCGAGTCCCGGACCCCGAAGCGCGACAGCCCGCGGAACATCGCCAACGCGATGACGGCCACCGGGATGGACGCGCTCACGGTCAACCCGACCTTGAGCACGAGGTAGAGCGACGAAGCCCCGAAGACCATCCCCAGCACCGTGCCCGTGAGGACGGCCCGCGCGGTGAACTCCGCCATCTCCGTCTGCGCGGGGATGAACGGCTCCGGCTCAACGGCAGTGACGGCAGCAGGCGCGACGGGCGAGGACATGGGCGCGACCTTGGCAGAGGACGCGCGGGAGCGCGAGGCGAATGCGAAGCGGATTTTGTCCGCGGATTACGCAGATTGCCGCAGATTATTTTAGGAGTGGAGAGAAAGCGGGGGTACTGTTGGTTGAAACTCCGAACCCCTTCAGAAATAATCTGCGTAATCTGCGGACAAACGGACCGTTCGCCTACTCCGTCGGCAGCCCCTTTTCTTCCCAGGCTGTCCAGCCACCGGCCAGCGAGAGGACGTTCGTGTAACCCATCCGCTCCAGGTTCACCGCCGCGAGCGCCGAGCGGTAGCCGCCGCCGCACATCAGGATCAGCGGCGCGTCCGGCTCGGGCGCCAGCTTCTCGATGTCCCGCTCGATGACCCCCCGCGAGAGGTGCGTCGCCCCGGCGGCATGGCCGGCCGCCCACTCGTGGTCCTCGCGCACGTCAATCAACCGGGCCTCGCCGCGGGCGGCGCGGGCGGCGGCTTCTTCGGGAGTGATTTCCTGGACGCGGGACTTCGCGTCCTCGGCCAGTTTTAAGAATCCGGGGCTGTGGTCCATAAATTATCAGTGATGAATGATGGATGAGAGGAGCCGTTGACTGATTTTCTTCGTCTTCGGCATTTATCCTTTCAACGGCCGAGGATCGGTTCCGCCAAGCGTTGCGCGGCCGGGGAGCGCGGAGCCTTGGCGGCCTCGCTCGCCTCGCGTTCGCGCTCGCGGCGGCGGGCTTCCGTGGCCTCGTCGGCGGCGCGGAGGCGGGTCAGGTCGGCCCCGGAGAGTTGTTGCCCGCGGGCTTGGCGTTCGCGCAGTTTCTCCACCACGGCCTGCTCCCGGTCGCGGGCCCGGGCCTCCGCCTGGAGGCGTTTGCGGTCGGCCGAGAGCTTTTTCAACTTCTCCTTGTCAATTTCCCCCGTCATCGGGTTCACGGCGTTCTGTAGCCGCAGGTTCTGCATGACCAACTCGCGTTCGTGGTCGTCCACCTTGCCGTCGCCGTTGAGGTCAAACAGCCGGTCCTCCAGGGCTTTGGCCTGGGCGCGTGCGGCCGAGCCCTCGAAGGATTCCCGCTGGGCGCGGGCGGCGGACGGCAGCACGAGCAGGGCGGCGGCAAACAGGAGGAGGACGGGGCGAACCATACGGGTTGGCAAGCGTAAAAGCCGCTCCCGACCCGCGCAACCGTTTTCCGGGGGGTTATCCCGGGATCCCTGGCGGGGCACGCGCCGTCGTGCCCGCCGGATGTCGGGAACGGAGCCTTACCGCCCGTCCAGTTCATCCGGTTCCATCCCTCCGACGGCAGGGGGGGACGGCCTCCGTGCCGTCCGTGGCGGCATTGGACCCGACAGAGCGGGTCCCTCCCGGATCGGCGCTGTTCCCGAACGCGGCGGGCACGACGGCGCGTGCCCCGCCAGAACTTAGAACTACCCCATCCGGCAGATCAGGAGCTCCCGCTCATAGACCATCTCCTTGGGCAAGGAATCGTGCAGGTCGAGGAACAACTCCTCCTGGCCGAGCACCTCGGTGCGCCATGCCTTCCGGTCGAAAGTCTGGAGTTCCTCGAACTTTTCCTCGGGAAAATCCATGCCGGTCCAGTCCAGGTCCCGGTAGCGCGGCACCCAGCCGATGGGCGTTTCCCTGGCCCGACCGCCGGAGCGGACGCGGTGGAAAACCCACTGGAGCACCCGCATGTTCTCCGAGTAGCCCGGCCAGATGAACTTGCCGTTCTCGTCCTTGCGGAACCAGTTCACGTGGAAAACGCGCGGCGTTTCCGTGAGCTTGCGCTGCATGGAGATCCAGTGGCGGAAATAGTCGCCCATGTTGTAGCCGCAGAACGGCAGCATCGCCATCGGGTCCCGCCGCACCTTGCCGATGGTGCCCGCCGCGGCCGCGGTCATCTCCGAGCCCATCGTGGCGCCGACATAGACCCCGCTCGACCAGTTGAACGCCTGGTAAACCAGCGGCATCGTCGTCGCCCGCCGGCCGCCGAAGATGAACGCGCTGATGGGAACCCCTTCCGGGTTCTCCCAGTCCGGGTCCATCGTCGGGCACTGGCTGGCGGGCGCGGTGAAGCGCGCGTTGGCGTGCGCGGCCTTGGCTCCGGTCGCCGCCGCCAGCTCGGGCGTCCACTCCTTGCCCTGCCAGTCAACGGCCTTGGCCGGCGGCGTTTCGGTCATCCCTTCCCACCACACGCCGCCGTCCGGGGTCAGGGCGACGTTGGTGAAGATCGTGTTCTTGGCCAGGGCGACCATCGCGTTCGGGTTGGTCTGGTTGCCCGTGCCGGGGGCGACGCCGAAGAAGCCGGCCTCGGGGTTGATCGCCCGCAGCCGGCCGTTCTTGTCTGGCTTGATCCACGCGATGTCGTCGCCCACCGTCCACACCTTCCAACCCTCCTCCTGGAAGTGCGGGGGCGGGATGAGCATGGCGAAGTTGGTCTTGCCGCACGCGCTCGGGAAAGCCGCCGCCACGTAGGCCTTCTTTCCCTGCGGGTTCTCGACGCCGAGGATGAGCATGTGCTCGGCCATCCAGCCCTCGTCCCGGGCCATGGCGGAGGCGATCCGCAGGGCGAAGCACTTCTTGCCGAGCAGGGCGTTGCCGCCGTAGCCCGAGCCGTAGCTCCAGATCTCCCGGGACTCGGGGAAGTGGACGATATACTTCTCCGGGTTGCAGGGCCAGGGAACATCCTTCTGGCCGTCCTTCAATGGGGCCCCGACCGAGTGCACGCACGGGACGACGCGCTTGAAGTCCGCGTCTATCAGCTTGAACACCCGTTTGCCGATGCGCGACATGATCCGCATGTTAACGACGGCGTAGGCCGAGTCGGTGAGCTGCACGCCGATCTGCGACATCGGCGAGCCGATGGGCCCCATGCTGAAGGCGAGCACATACATCGTGCGCCCCGCCATGCAGCCCTTGAAGAGGCGTTTCAACGTCTTCCGCATCTCGAACGGGTTGACCCAGTTGTTCGTCGGTCCAGCCCCTTCCTGCGAGAGCGAGCAGATGAAGGTGCGGTCCTCGACGCGGGCGACGTCGCTGGCGTCGGAGCGGGCGAGATGGCAGCCGGGCCACGAGTCCTGGTTCAGCGCGATCATCGTGCCGGCGTCCACCATCCGGGCGCAGAGCGCGTCGTATTCCTCCTGGGAACCGTCCACCCAGTGGATGTTCTCGGGCTGGCACAGGTCGGCCATCTTTTCGACCCAGCGCAGGAGGTGTTTGTTGTGCGCCAGGGGCTTGGTCGTCTGGGGTTTGAGCATAGGATCGTCGTGGGTTTGAGGGGGATTAACTACCAGGGGCATGGTGCTGATGTCGCGCCGCCCGAGCGGGACCCGCGCCGACCGGCGGGCCCGGTGAAGACCGCGGGGGGCAAGGGGGCGGGGTTCGGGCGCGAATCCACTTTCCACCTGACAAAACATATCGTCCGCCCCTCCCTGATTGCGCGCTAGGCAGGACGGTTGGAACCCTGCTTCGCGAGTAACGGCCCCTGTCTCGCTCGCGAAGAGCATACCCGGCTGGAGGCGCGGTTGGGGGAGGCAGATGGTCGTCACGGCGCTCCGTCGCCGTGCCCGTTTCACACGCTCATGCTCCGCCCCACGCCGGAGCAAGGTGGCTACCGCCCGAGGCCACATGCAAACGGAGATCGCTTTGACCCGCCCGATCTCCTTCTAGATCCCGTGCCAGAGCGACCCATCGTATAAACGCAAAAGGCAGGAGGGAGTTAATCCCACCCGCCCGAACGTTTTGCCAATCTGAAGGCCAGGAACGTCGTTCGTCGCGCGGCGCGTTCGTTTCAGCCCACCATTTGCGCCCCAGACGTCTGACGTCGGCGCTGCGCTATGCCGAAGGTCAGCCCGCCCAGGCCAAAGCCGAGGAGAGCGTAGGTGGAGGGTTCGGGGACGGGGGTAAGAAAGGAGGCGATGCCAGCGGAATTAGGATTGCTGCCGCCTTGAGAGGCCGTTAAGAATCTTAGTGTGTAACTAAAACCATCAGCCGGTGAGGTCCAATTGGTCGTAGAGCCGTCCTGAAGCAGGTCGGTGCGGAACATACCATAAGAGGTGTTAGCTCCAGGTGCAGTAGATGACGCATCCAAGGTGGGATACCAATAAAGCAAGAGTGGATCACCGGGACTTAGAGTGCCGGAATAAGTGTAGGCAAAAGATTGTAGTGTATCGCCCGCAACTCCCACAGACGCTGAATTCAGTGTGAATCGTGACACAATTTGATCATCCGCACCGGGAACAAACGAAGTTGCGGTTGGGGGTGCAAAGGATGCGTCGGTGGTGCTTGCAACAACCAGTAGTAGCCCACCATCAGGCATAGGAGTGATGCCATCTCTCTGAAGAAGTTGTCCGGCAGTAAGGTTAATGCGGACATCCGCTTTGACCCTGCTGGTGAGCAGGATAGCCATTGCAAC
>CAXTFX010000368.1:0-4917 GCA_964243185.1 uncultured Chthoniobacterales bacterium | reverse complement strand
GCGAGACGCTCGTGCAGATCACCTACAAGCAGCTCAAATACGTCAAGCCCAGCTTTATTTACTACCACTACAACTCGCCCTTCGACGACGCCAACATCGGCGACCTCAACGGCAGCTACGTCGAGTTCCGTCTGGACGGCGCCGTGCCCCTCATTGACCGGCCGAACTTTGGTCTCGCCATCGCGCCCTATGTGCTGGGCAGCTACAACATCAATTTCCTGAAGTTCGGAGGCCAGCAGGACGTGGGCGGCTTCAACACCTTTGAAACCGGTATCAAAACGCCCGTCCGCCTGGGCAAGCACTTCACCGTGACTCCCTACGGCAACTACGGCCTGAACATCTCCGGGGCCAGCGAGCAGGTCAACAGCCTCTACGGCGGCGGCCAGCGCCACCAGTTCGGCGAGCAGACACATTGTTGGGGTGGCGTCACCGTGGGATATACGTTCTGAGCCTGTTCCCTCCGATCCCCCAGGCCATCCCCCATGAAAACCCTCGTCCTCACCGCCGCCGCATCGCTCTCTTTCGCCGGCCTCGCCCTCTTTCCGGCTGCCCTCCGCGCCCAGGCCGAGCACAACGAACCGGCGGAGCGGGGCAAGGGCGCCCCGCAGTCGGAGAACAAGGCCGCGCCCTTCGACCCCAAGAAGGCGGTGGACGCCGGGCTGGGGATGCCCTCGCCCTACGACAAGTTCCTCGCGCTCGACCAGGTGCTCGGGAAGAAGAAAATTGACTGGAAGGCGGCGTTCTCCAAGACCGCGGTGGACATCGCCGTGGACGACATCACCGACAAGCAGGTCGTCCTGCCCGTGCTCCTCGGCGTGCGTATCTCCGACGGCGTGATGGCCATCAAGGCGCGCGACGCCGAGCTGCTCAACCGCTGCGCCTCCGAGATCGAGGCCGCCGCCAAGAAGCTCGGCGTGGCCGAGGGCGACCTCGCCCGCGCCAAGGCCGTGCGCTCCACCGCCAACGCCGGCGAGTGGCTCAAGGTGTTCATGGAGCTGGGCTTCCTCCAGCAGGACATCATGAAAACCCTCGACCGGGAGGAGAACAAGGCCCAGGGCAGCCTCGTCATCATCGGCGGCTGGGTGCAGGGCGCGCGCTACGTCTCCGCGGTCATCAAGGACAACTACACCCCGGAAACCTCCAACTTCCTGCGCGAACCCCTCTTGGTGAAGGAACTCGTCAAGAAGCTCGACGCCCTGCCCGCCGGGACGAAGGGCAGCCCGCTCGTCGTCAAGATGGGCGCCTCCCTGCGCGAGATGGGCGAGATCATCAACATCAAGGTGGACGGCTCCATCACCCCCGACAAGGTGGAGCGCGTCCGCGCCCTCGCCACGGAAATCGTCTCCTCCGCCCTCGGTTCCGTGAAGTCCTGAACCGCCGCGATCCGCGCGGAATGACGTAATCAGAATGACGAAACCAGAAGAACGCCCTGATCCCCAAGCTCCCCTTCGCCCTTCGTCATTCAGGCCTTCGTCATTCCTTCTGGTTTCGTCATTTTCCCTCCCCTCCCCGACCCGCCATGAAGCTGCTGCCTTCCTCCCGCCTTCGCGCGTTCCCCGTCGCCCGCGCCCTCGCCGGTGCCGCCCTCCTGTTCCTCGGCGCCCCGCGCCCCCCCGCCCAGGCTGACCCGGCCGCGGCCGAGGACGACGCCTACAAGATGGCCACGACCTACACCGCCCGGGGCTTCGCCATGTCGCCTACCAACCACAACGGGGTCGGCGGCTCCGGCTACACCGTGCGTTTCCTCATCCCCGTTTCCAAGGGGCTGGACTACGTGTTCCTCTGCGGCGTGGACAACTACGTCCAGGAAACGGGCATCTACGTTTACGACGAGGTCGGCGGCCTGATCCTGGACGACCGACGCGGCGGCCGGCGCGCGGGCGTGAAGTTCCGCTCCTCCTACAACGGCACCGTCCAGGTGTATCTCAACCTCGGCCGCGCCCGCGGCCTGGGTTCGTATTCCGTGCTCGTCGGCCGCCGGGGCGAGGAAAAGCGCGAGGGCGAGGCCGTCACCCCGCAGAACTCCGCCAACCCCCTGCCCTGACCGGGCCGGCCCCGCTCATCCCCGCCCCCCTCTACGTGCCTAAACCCATGAAACAAACCCTGCTGCTCGCCCTCGCCGTCGCCCCGCTGTTCCTGTCCGCTTGCGCTCAGGACCCCCCGCCGCCGGTCGTGGTTCACCACCACCACACCCGCGTCGTCCGCGAGCGTGAATCCTCCGTCGGCCCCGTTCAGGATTCCCGCGGCAACGGCTCCGCCGAGAGCTTCCGCGCCGTCGAGAAGCCCCAGTGACGGAGAGCGTTGCGGCCGACCGTTTTCCCCGGCGCGTTTGACCGGCGTGGCGGCGGGGGGATGGACGCTCGGCGCGCGTTCCCCGCCGCTTTACCCCTTGCGCGGGGCGGCCCGCTCCGCGACGCTGGGTATAGCTCCACCGCGTTGACCGATGAAAACGCCGCCCCGCTCCCGCCGCTCCCGACCCGCCGTTGTCCCCGGCCTGACCCTGCTCGGCGCGGGGACGCTGCTGGCCCTGGCGGGTTGTTTTGACAACGACCCCGGCCTGCAGGAGCGGCTCGTCCGCACCCAGGCGGAGCTCCAGGACCGGTCCCGGAGGGTGCAGGAACTGGAGTCGGCGCTGGAGAAAGCCCGGGCGACCCCGACCCCGGCCGTCACGGAGCCCTCCCCCGCCACGGCGGCCGCGACGCCCGCGATGCTCACCAAGGAGCAACTGGAGGAAACCTACGTCGCCGCCGCCAAGGACATGCGCCAGAAGGTCGAGTCCGAGTTGTCCGGCTACGCGGTGGAAAACTGCACCCTGTTCAAGGTGGACATGCCCTCGGTGGCGTTGCCCTACACCTCCAAGGTCGCGCTCAACCTGCGTTCCAGCGCGGGCCAGCCCTACCGGTTGGAGTTCCCCGTCGGCGCCGATTGGTCCGGCAAGTGGACCTTCCCGGCCACGGGTGATGTCGTCGCCACCCTGGAGAAAGTTCAAACGCAGGCCGCCGCTTCGCCGCGCCCACCGGCTGGCGGTGGCAGCGGTGGTGGTGGTCCCCGCGGCCCCGCGGCGAGCGGCGGCGGATCGTCCGCTCCCGTCCGGCCGGTCGGTCGTTACGGCGAGGGTCCGGCGAACACCGCCGTGGAAACCATCGAGATGAGCTGGGGGAACAGCCGCCGCTCCCCCGGCGTCGCGGCCCCGCGCCAGCCTGTGCCGGATGCCCCGACCGCGGGGGGCGGTGGTTCCCAAACGCCGCGGGTTTCCTCCGCGCCCCAACCTTCCCCGCCGCCGGGCAACGCCGCCGGTGGCCCGCCGCGCCCGGCCATGCAGGCCGAGCGGGACGTGTTGATCCAGTTCTGAGGGCCGGCGGCGAGGTGCTGGGGAATGGGTCGCCGAGGGCAGCCCGCACCCTCCGCCTTCGCTCAATACGCCGCCTCGATCTGCGCGACGTCGCGGATGACGATCTGTAGGGCGCCGCGGTATTCCGAGAGCCGGCCGCGGGCGCGGACCCGGTGGCCGACGTAGGTTTGCAGGCTTTCCTCCGATAAACCCGGCGGCACCGTCCCCGCGAAGCACACCAGCGCGAGCGCCGGGCCGTCCGGTCCCGACTCGAAACGCAGGGAATGCACCGTGCGCCCCGAGCTGCTCTCCAGCGCCAGCAGCCTGCCCTCGGCGATGATCTCCGCGCCGAGGTGCGCGCGCAGGGCCGCCCCGTCGGCTGCCGCCAGCACCGGCACGGCGACAACCTCCTGGTGCGTCGCGGCCGGCGGCGGGAGGAGGGCGGGCGCGGGGGAGCGTGGCCGGGAACGACTCCCCCACCCCACCCCCGCCGCGAGTCCCAGGGCGGCGCCCGCGCCGAGCACGGCGGCCAGCCGCCACGGGGCGGAGGGCAAGCCCGGAAATGGGTGCGGCGAGGAGGGGGAGGATGCCATTCCCGGCAGGTGCAGGCGCGCCGTGCGGCGGGAGGCCAGCCGGTGCAGGGGGGGCACGGTGGTGGCCCGCGCCGGGTCGAACGCCGTTTCCCGTAATCCCTGCAACTCCTCCAGCGCGCGGGCGGCGGACTCCGGGCGATCCTCCGGGCGGACGGACAGCAGGCGCATCACCCACGCGCAGAGGGCGTCCGGCACCTCCGGCCGGCGCGGGGCCAGCCGGGGCACGTCCCCCTTCAGGTGCCGCTCGACGACGACGCCCACGGTGTCGCCCTCCACTGGGTAGGTCGTCGTGAGCGCGTAGTAGAGCAGACAACCCAGCGCATACAGGTCCGTGCGCGCGTCCGGCGGGCGCTCGCGGGTAAACTGCTCCGGGGCCATGAAGTGAACGGAGCCTACGACGGTGTTCTGATCGTCGTTGCCGCCGCCGAACGCGGTCCCGTCGCGCCGGCCGGCGAAGCCGGACAATCCGAAGTCGAGCAGCTTGACCTCGAAGCTCTCCCCCGCCACGCCGTGTTTGAGCATGACGTTGCCCGGCTTGAGGTCGCGGTGCAGCAGCCCGACGCGGTGGGCGGCGGCCAGGGCGTCCAGGCTCTGGCGGGCCAGGAGCAGGAAGTCGCCCAGGGCGAACGGCCCGCGCTCGACCGCTTCCTCCAAGGTGTCGCCCTCGACCAGTTCCATGACCAGGTAGGGGCTGCGCTCGTCCTCGCCCACGTCATAGACGCTGACGATGTGCGGGTGTTGGAGCGCGGCGAGGTGCGTGGCCTCCCGCAGCGCGTGCGCGTAGGTTTGCCCCGCGGGCGCGCCGGGCTCGGGCAGGAGGCGCTTGAGGGCGACCAACCGGCCCAGGCGCGTGTCGCGGGCGCGGAACACCTCGCCGACCCCGCCCACCCCGATGGCGCCTTCGATCTCGTAGCGGTGCGTGCGCGGGGGCTCCATGAGGCCGGCTACGCCGGAATGACGAATGACGAATAGGCAGCAGGGAACGTGCGCCGC
>CAXTFX010000367.1:0-4930 GCA_964243185.1 uncultured Chthoniobacterales bacterium | reverse complement strand
GCGAAACGTTTGCCGTCGTGGCCCGGTCGCCGTGTTACGCGGAAATGGGTGGCCAGGTCGGCGACGCGGGCACCCTGGAACTGGGCGGCCGCGCCGTGCCCATCACCAACACCGTCAAGCGCGGCGGCGTTTACCTCCTCAAGCTGGGGGGGGAAATCGAGGCCGCGGCCCCGTTCCCGCAACCCGCCGTTTTCCAGGTCGAGGGACCCCGCCGACGCGCCATCGAGGCGCACCATTCGGCCACGCACCTGCTCCACTGGGCATTGCACGAGATCGTCGGGCCGGACGCCGCGCAGAAGGGCTCCTACGTCGGGCCGGACCGGTTGCGGTTCGACTTCAACGCGGCGGCGCTGACGCCCGTGCAGGTCGCGGACGTGGAGCGGCTGGTCAACGAGCACGCCCTCGCCAACGTCCCCGTTTCCTGGCGGGAGGTGCCGTATGCGGACGTCCGCGGGCGGGCGGACATCATGCAGTTCTTCGGGGACAAATACGGGGACACCGTGCGCGTCGTGCAGATCGGCGGTCGGCCGGGGGGGTTGGACGGGTTCTCGATGGAACTCTGCGCCGGCACGCACGTCCGGGGCACGGGGCAGCTCGGCGCGTTCAAGATCGTCAGCGAGGGCGCCATCGCCGCGGGCGTGCGCCGGATCGAGGCCGTCGCGGGCCGGGCGGCGACGGAGTGGTTCCAGCGGCGCGACGCGGAGCAGACGGGCAGGGTGCGGGAGCTGGAGGCCAAGGTTTTGGAACTCAACAAGGCGTTGGAACGCGAGCGCGCCGCCGTGCTCAAGCGGGAGGCCGGGGCGCGGGCGGCGGCGCTGCTCGGGGGCATGGACGCAAACGCGCCGGTGCCGAGGTTGTTGGCAAAGGTCCCCCTCGGGGAGGCGGGCCACGCGGAGCTGCTGCCGACGTTGGCCGAGGCGTTGAAGGAACGCGGCTTCCGCGGCGTCCTGGTGCTCGCCGGCGTCGGCGGGGCGGCGGACAGCGTGCCCCTGCTCGTGGCGGCGACGGCGGAGTTCACGGGGCGGTTCCCGGCGGGCAAGCTCCTCGGGCAGTTGGCCCCGCTCGTCGGCGGCAAGGGCGGCGGCCGGCCGGACCTGGCGCGCGGCGCCGGCCGGGAGCCGGGAGAGGTGGACGCGATGCTCGCCCGCGCGGCGGAGTTGTTGGGGTGAAATAAGGGAGCGGGCGGGCGGCGCCGCCGGTCACTCCGGCTCTTTTCGTTCACCCCTCCCCGCGCAACGTCAGCAATGCCACCTCCGGAGGGCAGTTCACCCGCACGGGCGGCAGGATGGTCCCGACCCCGCGCGTGATGAACACCGGGGCGCCCGAGGGGGCGCGGCGCAGGCCGTGCAGGTATTTCTGGTCGAAGCGCGAGGGCACGACGGGCGCCCAGTCCAGGCCGGGGATGACCACCTGGCCACCGTGCGTGTGCCCGCAGAGCACCAGGCCGATACGCGGGTCGAACATCTCCTCCACCAGATCGGGGTTGTGGGTGAGGACCACGGCCGTCTCCCCCGCGCCCGCGTCCCCGAGTGCCGTGGCGGGGTCCGGGCTGCCGGTGGAGATGTCGCCCACGCCGCAAACGCGCAGCCGGGCGCCGCCGCGCTCCAGCCAGACACCGGTGTTTTCCAGGGTCCGCACGCCCGCGGCGGCGAGGGCGCCGAGGATCTCCCCGCGCTGGCCGCTGAAGTTGTCGTGGTTGCCCAGCACAGCGAACACGCCCCGCGGCGCCCGCAGTTCCGAGAAGACCCCGAGGCCCCGGCGCACGATGTCGGAGGCGTCCGGCGCCAGCCATTGCCAGTAGCGTTGGACGTAGTCCCCGCCGAGCAGGATCACCTCCGCGCCGAGCCCGTTGACCAGGCTCACGACGCCCCGCAGGTAGGCCAGCGGCACGCCGGGGCCGTAGTGCGTGTCCGCAAAGAAGGCGACCTTTAACCCCTCGAACGCCCCGGGCAGCCGGCGCACGGGAACGTCCTCGACGTGGACGCGGCACCACTTCGCCTCGCCAAAGCCGTAGGCGCCGCCCGCGAGGGACACGCCCGCCAGCGCGCGGGCGGCCCGTTGCAAAAAATGGCGTCGGCTCATCCGGCGGCGGGAGTCCCCGCCGTCGCGCCGCCGCCGGCGGTGGAGCCAGCGGGGGGCGTTCGCGTCCTCCGGGTCGCGGGTGGGCAGGAGGACGGTTTCCATGAACGAAGACGAGCGGGCGGGGGCAACATCGAACATCCCAGGTCCAACATCCAACCTTGATCGGACCGGGGGGGAGCCGGTTAAACTTCTCCGGTTTCGACGCTCGGCGTTCCCGCCGGTGTTTCCACGAACAGCACGCCCGCCCGACGCCGCGCGTGGCAGCCGCCGGGGAGGTTGACCTTCGCCGGGCCGTCCGCCGCCGCGTCGAGCAGGGCGCGGACGCTTTCGACCTCCCGGAATCCAATCCCCGCCACGCCCCGCGCCGCCAGCCACGCGCGCAGGAGCCGGCGCTGGCGGGCGACGGTCTCCTCTGCCAACCCGCGCACGGGCAGCCGCGCGGGCAGGGCGGCGATCTCCGGGGCGAGGGTCGCCGCGAGCCAACGCTCCTCCTCCGCGAGCAGCTCGGCCGCCCTCCACAGCGCCGGGGCGACCGGGCGGCCCAGGGCGCGGGCCAGCGTCGGCAGGGTCTCCAGGCGGAGCCGGTTGCGCGTGGCGTGGGCGGGGTCGGCGTTGGTCGGGTCTTCCCGCCACCGCAGGCCGCGGGCGGCGAGGTCAGCGTCAATCTCCGCCCGCCAGATGCCGAGCAGCGGCCGGAGCAGGCGCAGGGCGACGGGGCGCGCAGAGCCCGGCAGCGACACGCGCTGGCGGCTCTCGACGGTCATCGCCCCCAGCCCGGCCGGCCCGGCGCCGCGGAGCAGGTGGAGCAGGAACGTTTCCACCCGGTCGTCCGCGTGGTGGGCGAGGAACACCGCGCCGCAGCGCCGCCGCCGGGCCACGGTGGCGAAGAACCGCCGGCGCGCCTCCCGGCCAACGGTTTCCAACGAACTCCCTTCGGCCGCGGCCAGTCCGGCCACGTCGGTCCGGCCGAGTTCACAAACCAGCCTGAACCCCGCGGCCAGTTCCCCGACGAACCGGGCGTCCGCCGCCCCCGGTTCCCCGCGCAGGCCGTGGTCGAGGTGGCAGACGACGAGCCGGCGATACCCGCCCCGGAGGAGGCCGTGCAGCAGCGCCACGGAATCGCGCCCGCCCGACACGCCGACGAGGTAACGGTCCGCCGGCGGGAACGGGCGCAGGGCGGCCAGGAGTTGATCTTGGAAGGGCACGCGCCGTAAGCCATTGCCCACGAAACGGCGGCACGTCAAAAAGCCCGTCGCCGGAAGGCCGGCGACGGGCGGGGCGACCGGGCGGCAAGCGGGGTTCAAGCCTTCCCGCCGAAGGTCACGTAATCGTCGAGGTCGAGGGCGTCCGCCCAGGTGAAAATGTCCTCCCGGTCCGGGGCGATACCCTTTTGGATGCCGTTGAAGAACTCGCGGGTTTCCACGTCGCCCACCACGCGGTTGACCTGGTGCTGACTCCAGGCCTGGACCTGCCAGTCGGCGTGGTGGTATTTCCCGTTCTCCTTGATCCAGGCGAGGATTTCCCCGTCGCCCTTGCCGGCGGCGAGCTGCTCGCGAAGGGCGTCCGGCTCCACGCCGAGGAAGCCGAGAATGCGCTGGTCCAGCGGGCAGTTGTAGTGGTATTCGCCCGCCTTGCCGACGAGTTCGGCGCGGCCCTTGTCGAGCATCCGCGGCAGCAGCGCATAGCCGCCGAGGAGCGCGCGGGTGGAGCGCGGCGGGCGCTGGGTGAGGTCCGGCGCGGGGATGTTCGCGGCGTTGGGGTGGGTTTGGGTGGCGGTTTCGGTGCTCATGTGGGTTTGGGGGTTGGCGTTGGGGCGAGAAAATTACCAGGGCAACGGCTGGCCCAGGTGGGAGAACGTCCCGTTCGGGCCGTCGGAGCCGATGGTGGCGAGTTCCACGCTGGTCTTGGCGCCTTCCTCGACGGTGAGTTCGCCGTGCTCGTTGAGGTCCGTTTTCACCGAGCCGGGGTGGATGGTGTTGGCCCGGTGCGGCGTGTTCTGCCACTGGTGGGCGTAGTGGACGGTCATCATGTTGACGGCCGCCTTGGAGGAGTCGTAGGCGATGGGTTTCAGGTCGTTGAACGGCCCGTGAGCGAAATCGGCGTGGAGCGCCAAGCTGCCCAAGCCGCTGGAAACGTTGACCAGCCGCGCGCCGGCGCTCTTCTCCAGCAGCGGCCAGAACGCCTGCGTCACGCGCGCCAGGCCAAAGACGTTGATGGCGTAGGTTTCTTCGAAGGCCGCGAGGGGCGAGTCGGAGGGCTGGGACCCGTAGTCCGCCTTCACGCCCGTGCCGGCGTTGTTGACGAGCACGTCGAGCCGGCCGAAGCGGGTTGCCACTTCCTTGGCGGCCGCGGTGACGGAAGCCTCGTCGGTCGGGTCGAGGGCGAGGAACTGCACGTCCAGGCCGTCCGCGCGGAGCTTGGCGGCGGCCTCCTCGCCGCGGGTGCGGTCGCGGGCGCCGAGGAGCACGGTGTGGCCGTGGTCGCGGGCGAGCTGGCGGACGGTTTCCAGACCGATGCCTTTGTTGGCGCCGGTGACGAGGGTGATTTTCTGGTTTGCGTTGGGCATGGTCGTTTTCTTCGGGTGACGGGAGATCAGTTGAACGCCCGTCCGTATTGAGGCGGCACGAGCGAGGTGGCCGCGTCGAGCTCGCCCAACGCGCGGGCGGCATGGACGGGCCAGGACGGGTCGCGCAGGCTGGCGCGGGCCAGGAACACGAGGTCCGCGTCGCCCGCGCGGATGATGCGGTCGGCGTGGGCCGGGTCGGAGATCAGACCGACGGCGCCGGTCGGGATGCCGGCCTCGCGGCGGATCTGCGCGGCGAAGGGCACTTGGTAGCCGGGTTCGAGC
>CAXTFX010000366.1:0-4990 GCA_964243185.1 uncultured Chthoniobacterales bacterium | reverse complement strand
ACCCTCTCATGCGAACACCAAACGCTGTGAAGAGGGTTTTGCATTGAGTTCTAGAATGGTGCGCCCTGCTCGGCCTCCAGCCCGTGCCCACGCTCTACGCCGGCCCGTGGGACGAAGCCCGCCTGCGCGCCCCGCCCGCCAGCCGCGACCCCGCCGGGTTCCCCGGAGGTGCCCGACCCGTGGGTAGCTCAGGCCGTTGACTACCTCAGCCCTTCGCCGGCGGGCACGGGGTAAAGGGCGGGCACAACCCGATCAGAGCCGCGGGTCCACCGGCTCGCTCTCCGGGGCCAGCACGCCGAAGACGCACTCGTGAACCCGGCGCAGCGGCTCGCGGCGCCGGGCGCGAAACGTTCCAATCCTTCGCGCCCAAGGCGAACTCGCGCAGGGCCAGCGAACGCTTGGCGCTCAGGCCGCGGGAACGCAGGCGCGAGAGGTTCTCCGGGAGGAGGTAATCCGGCCCGTGGATGATGCGCAGATACTCCGGGCCGCGGCACTTCACCGCCGGCTGGAGCAGGTCGTCGCGCTTGCCGCCCCTCGCGATGAACGCACGGGGTTTGACGAACATCCCCTCGCCGCCCCGGCCGGTGAGTTCCTCCCACCACGCCACCGCGTCGGCCGTGCTGCCGGCGTCGGTGAGGTCCACCTCGCGGGTGGCGGTGGCCAGCAGCACCGGGTCCGACACGGCCAAGCGGGCCAGCGTCCCAAGGTGCCACGGGTGATCTTTTTCGAAGTGGGTTCTCCCCTCGCTGGCCAGCAGGTGGAAGGGGCGCCAGCCGCAGGTCCTCCACCCCGGCCACCTCCCAGCAGTAGCCCCGGTAGGCGGTGACGTAGCGCTCGGCCGCCGCCAGCCGCGCGCGGGCGGCCTCCATCATCGGCAACACCTCCGGGTGGCGCGCCGCGGCTTGTTCCAAGGTGGCGATGGTCTCTGTCAACCCGGCCCGCGCCGCGGAGCCGACGGGGGCATACTGCGTTTCCAGCAGCGCCCGCGCCTTGGCCGACCACGGCATCAGCTCGCCGTCCAGGCACAGCCAGTCCGTGGAGAGTTCCCCCCACAGACCCGCCACACCGATCGCGGTCCGCAGACGCTCCAACAAACCCGCTTCAAACCTAACCTGTTCCCCGTCAAAGAAGCGTCGGCCCGTGCGGGTGTAGATCGTCCCCATCGAGCCATCGGTGACCCCGAAGCGCGTCCGGGCGGCGTCCGCGTCCCGGCAGACGACGACCACGGCGCGCGAACCCATGTGCTTCTCCTGGCAGACGGCGCGGGTGACGCCCCGGTCGCGGTAGTAGGCCAGCGCCTCGGCGGGGTGTTCGAGCCGCCCCTCCGCCTGGCCGGTCTCGCAGGGTGACATCGTCGGGGGCAGGTAGATGAGCCAGCGTGGGTCCACGGCGAAGCGGCCCATCACCTCCAGGGCGGCGGCCGCGTTCCCCTCGCGCACGGTGACGTTGCCCCGCAGGAGGGTGCTGATGATGCGCTTGCCGAGCACGTCCTCCAGGTCGAGCACGTCGTCGTGCGCCTGCTGGGCGGAGAGTTCCGGGGCTTCCGTCGTGACCTCGGGAACGAGGAACGGCCGCGCCGGCTCGCAATAAGTCGCCCGCGCCGGCACGCTGACGAGTTCCATCTCGGGGTAGCGCAGGGCCGAGAGCGCGCCGCCGAAGACGCAGCCCGTGTCGATGTCGAGGGCGCGGTTGAGCCACTCGGCTCGGGGCACCGGCGTGTGGCCGTAAACGACGTGCGCCCGGCCCCGGTATTCCGCCGCCCAGTTCAGGCGCACGGGCAGGCCGAACTCGTCGGTCTCACCCGTGGTCTCCCCGTAGAGGGCGAACTCCCGCACCCCGCCCGAGCCGCGGCCATGCATGGATTCCTTCATGCCGGCGTGGGCCACGACGAGTTTGCCATCGTCGAAAACGTAGTGGCTGACCAGCTTGTCGATCCAGTCCGCGGCCATCTGGGTAAAGCCCGGGTTGCGTTCCTCGTAGGCGGCGAACTGCGCCAGCGACTTGGCCAGCCCGTGGGCGACCTTGACGTTCTTGCCGCGGACCGCGCGCATGAACTTCACGTCGTGGTTGCCCGGCACGCAGAGCGCGTTGCCTGCCGCCGCCATGTCCATGGCCAGGCGCACCGTTTCCAGCACCTTCGGCCCGCGGTCCACCAGGTTGCCGACGAACACCAGCTTGCGACCCGCCGGCGGCACCCAGCGGCCAGCCTCGCCCGGAGTGTAGCCGAGCTTGCCCAGTAGCTCGCAAAGCTCGTCGAAGCAGCCGTGCACGTCGCCGATGAGGTCGAAGGGCCCGTGCTCGCCCCGGCGGTTGTTCCACAACGGCTGGCGGGTAAACGTCGCCGCCTCGACCTCCTCCGGCGTGGACAGGACGTGAACGTGCCGGAACCCCTCCCGGACCAGCCCCCGGAGCCCCTTGTGCAGTTGCGCGCGCTGCTGGCGGACGACGTGCGGGCCGAACGCCCGCTCCGCCCGCCCGGCGTTGCGCCCGTGGCAGAGTCGTTCCGGCAGGTCGAGCACCACGGCCACCGGCAGGCAGTGGAACTGCCGGGCCAACGCCACGAGCGGCCGGCGCGCTTCCGGTTGCACGTTGGTGGCGTCCACCACCGTGAGCCGGCCGGCGGCGAGGCGCCTGGCCGCGATGAAGTGGAGCACGGCGAAGGCGTCGTCGGTGGCGGCCTGATCGTTCTCGTCGTCGGCGACCAGCCCGCGGCAGCGGTCGGAGGAAAGCACTTCCGTGGGCCGGAAGTGGCGCGCCGCGAAGGTGCTCTTGCCCGAGCCGGAGGGGCCGACGAGCACGACGAGGGCAAGTTCGGGGATGATGAGTTCCATCGGAGGTCAGGGTCGGGTGAAAACCCCCATCTGCGTCGGCGCGCCGAGGGCCGCGTCCTCCGGCCCGACGGGCAGGAAACGCACGGTGTAACCGAAGCGGCCCGCCACGCCCTCCGCCCAGCCCTGGAGCTCCGCCCGGGTCCACTCGAAGCGGTGATCGCGGTGGCGGAACTTACCTGCGTCCAGGTGCTCGCTGACCTCCACCAGCGCCGCCGCGTCGAAGCCAACAGCATGGGGGACGCGAGGAGCAGGGGCCGCTTTGGTGTTCCTGGGGTGTTCCGACGCGGCCGGTCCCGGGACCGTCGGCCGAGACTCCCCGCCGCCGAGGCCGACGTAGAAGTGGTGGCCGGGCTTGTCGGCGATGCGCTGCATGGCTTCGAGTTCGCGTAGCCGCAGCAACGCCGGGGAGCGGTCGAGTTGCTCGCTCAGGAGCCGGTCGGCCTCCAGGCGCACGGCTAACGTTTCCTGCTCGCCGCGCGCCCGGATGAGGGACGCCTCGGCCGTCTTGCGCGCCTCGATGAGCCGGGCCTCGGAGGTGCGCTCGGTTTCGAGCACCAGGTTCATGATCTCGCGCAGCTTGCCCGGGAAGACGAGGTCCTTGACGTCGGCGCGGGCGATCTCGATGCCGTAGGCGGCGGCCACCTCGCGCACGTCGGCGCGCACGGCGTCGGAGAGTTCGTTCCGCGCGCGCAGGATCTCGTCGAGCGTGCGTGCGGCCAGGTAGCGGCGGGTGGAGAGCTGCACGTCCTCGTAGATGCGGCTCTCGTAGCTTTCCACCTCGTGGAGGGCGGCCCGCACGTCCACCACCCGGTAGCCGACCAGGATGGAAACCCCGATGGCCACCTTGTCGGCGGTGAGGATTTCCTGGCCCTTGATGGTCAGGGAGCGCTGGCGCACGTCCACCAGCACGATCTCGCGGCGTTTGGACGACCAGAAGCCGGCCGTGGTCGCATACGCGCCGGGGTTGAGGATGCCCCGGAAAACGCCGTCCTCGTAGAGCGCGCCGCGGTGGGTTTCGCGGACGATGAGCAGAGACATCGCGGTTTGACGGGGGCGCGAGACAATCCAGACCAGGATCAGCAGAACCAGGATCAGAAGCGGCGAGGGCACGAGGGGATGGAAGCAGACGGAAGGGGGCCTACCAACGGTCAAGGTGCAAGACCCCGGCGCTTGGATGGGGCAAGCCGATCTCTTGGAGACCAACCCCACAAACCGGGTTCGCGGGCCGCGGGGCCCCCTTCCCGGGGACCACCCTAGCGGCGGTGGCGGCCACGCGGAAGGGGCGTTTTCGTGCCGGGGTTAGCTTCCAAGGTCGCCACCCGCCGCCCCCGGCGCCCGGAACCTTGTGGGCGGGAGGAGCGGCCGCCCTCCGCCCCTCACCACACCCCAGCCGCAGGCGCAGGAGCAAGGCGTTTAACTCTTCCCGCGCCCGGGGCAGTTCGGGTAGCGGACTCGCCTCCGCCGCCCGTTCCAAGCCGGCCAGCAACCGGGCGAACTCCCTCTCGTGGAAGGCGAAGGCGCCCGCGTCGTCGGCCAACGTTTCCCCCTCCGATCCCGCCCGTTTGGCCGCGAGCAGGTCGGCGACGTGGGCCAGGTGGAACTCGCCCTCGTTCAGCGTGACCAGGTTGGCCTCGGTCTCGCCCGTGCGCAGCAGGTGGATGCCCGTGAGCAGCACACGGTAGCAGTAGAGCAGGGGCTTGACGCGCCGGGGCTGTTCCCGCTGGAACAGCTCCCACTGGTTGAGGGCGAAGCCCTTGTAGTGGTGGGCGTGGTTCTTGGTCACGCAGCCCCGGGCCAGCTCCCGCAGTTCCTCGAAGCCCGGGGCGGCGTGGACGACCAGGGGCGAGAGGAGCTGTTCGAGCACGTAGCCGTTCTTCTTGAGCAGCAGGCCGAAGAACTTGCGCGCGTCGTGGGTGACCAGGTCCACCTCGGCGCCGTCGCGCACCTCCTCCCGGCTGACCGTTTCGTCGCGCAGGTCCAGCCCGAGCAGGTTGGCCAGGGGCAGCAGGTGGACGCCGCGCAGGTCGAAGTCGCTGTCGGCCGAGGCGAAGCCGTAGAGGTGCGCGCCGCTGATGGTGACGAACAGCAGCGGGTAGGGGTGCGCCGCCACGGCGGCGCGCAGGCGGGGATCGTCGGTGACGTTCATGGCATCGTTCACA
>CAXTFX010000365.1:0-4994 GCA_964243185.1 uncultured Chthoniobacterales bacterium | reverse complement strand
GGTGATGCACTTCGAAGCGGTCACCGCTGACCAGTTCCACGGTGAACGGTTTGAAGGGAACCCTCCGAGCCAGTTGACGGACGCTCTCGGTGAAGTTTTCGGCGTTCATAGAACCAATAGAGTCGGCATTGGTGATGCTGACCACCCCGGGGGATCAACGTCACCGGGGCGGAGAGTTTTCCTTAAGGCTCCGTCAGGCTTCCCGGGAGGCCGCGTTTTCCATGACCTCGCCATTTTGCCGCCGCTCCCGGCCAACGTCCAGTCCCGCGTCAGTTCCCACCGCCGCCCTGCATCCCCGCGAGGAACATCTGCGGCGGGGCGGAGAGCTGCGCCTGGTGGTTGAGGAAGCTGTCCGCCAGCGCGTTGTGCAGGTCCATCGTTTCCCCGAGCAGCCGGCGGATCAGGGCGGTGGGCCCCTCGCTCTCCGGCCGGTCCGGCTCGAAGGCGCGGGGCCAATCCACCCGGCGCAGGGTGTCACAAACCCGCTCCACCGCCGCCAGCGGCCGGAGCGTGAAGGCGGCGGGGTCCCCGGGGCAGCAGGCGCGCAGGAAATCGGCGCAACGCCTCAGGCAGTGCAGCACGCTGCGCGGCGCCTCGGGGTGTTGGAACAAAAGTTGGAGCACCGGCAGGCCCTCGGCGCGCATCTGGAAGACCCGGCGGTAGGCGTCCCGCGTGCCGAGCAGGCGCAGGAAGGCGGAAAGCTCGATTTCGCTCTCGTGCGGCGCGCCCCGTTCCTCGACGAAGGCGTCGGCGCAGGCCAGCGCGGCGTTGGCCGTGATGATGGCGCGCTCGAGCTGCTGGCCGATGCGGCAGAAGCGCCAGCCGTCGTCATCCAGCATGGTGCTCTCCGCCAGGCCGTAGAACTGCGCGAAGTTGCGCGTCGTCATCTCGGCCAGCTTGCGGGTGACCCGCGCGCAGACCGGCTCGGCGGCCCCCGCGAAGAAGTGTTGCCGGGCGAAGGCGGCGCGCAGTTCCCCCAGGGCGCCCCAGGCCTCCGGGGAAACGGTGTCCTGGATGCCCTCGGCGTTGCCGAGCGTCCGGCGCAGGACGTTGACCAGGGCTCCGGGCTCGCCGGGTTCCAGGACGAGGCGGTAGCGGTCGCGAGCCGTGGAGATGCTCCGGCGCGGGGAGGCGTCCAGGTGCGGGAGCAGCTTGTTCCACATCGGCCGGTAGAGCCGGCGCTCGGCGGCGTTGAGCTCCTCGGTTTCCAGCGTTTCGACGGCCTGGAGCAGATACGCCAGGTGCGTCGCGCGCTCCCCGTAGCGCCCCAGCCAGTAGAGGGACTCGGCCGTCCGGCTGGTGACGCGCCGCGGCGGCGGGCGCAGGGGGTGAAAGGCGGTGGGCGACCCGCGCAGGGCGGAGTGGGCGTCCACGGTCGCCGCGTGTCCTGCGGGCGGGGCGGCGTCCTCCAGGACCCAGGTGTCCTTGGTGCCCCCGCCGAGGCCCGTGGCGGGAAAGGCCTGCCCCTCGCTGGCCAGACGGGTCAGCGCGCCGGGGAAGACCTCGAACCCGTGTGCGCCGCCCCGGCGCAGGGCGAACAGGAGGTGATCCTGGTGGCGCTCGACGCGCCGGCCCCGCTCGTAGCAGACGGCCCGCGCGCCGGGCTCGGCGCGTTGCGCGACGAACCCCTGCGGCGCCCGGCGGATTTCCTGGCGCAGGGCGTTCTCGCCCGACATCGGCCGCTCGCCGACCAGGGTTTGCACGCGGTAGGCGCCGAGGTCAGCCAGGACCATTTCCCGCTGGTCGAGGTCGCCCAGCCAGAACGTCGGCACCGTGCGCAGGATGGGCGCCTCCCCGGTGTAGAAACGGATGATCTGGTGGGCGAACGGCAGCAGCGAGCGGTCGTCCGTCAGCCGCGCGCCGAGCCCGTTGGCCAGCGCGACGGTCTTCTTGCGCAGGCAATGGACCAGCCCCGGCACGCCCAGGAGCGAGCCGCGCTGGAGGACCAGGGGATCGAGCAGCCCGTCCGCGACCCGGTTGAGCACGACGTGAACGCGCTCCAGGCCGGAGATGGTCTTCAGGTAGAGGCAGTCGTCGAGCACCAGCAGGTCGCCGCCCTGCACGAGCGGCACGCCCATGCGCCGGGCCAGGAACCCATGCTCGGCGTAGAACGGGTTCAGCGGCCCCGGCGTGAGGAGGACCACGGTCGGCTCCGCCCCCGGCGGCTGGTGGCCGTGCGCCGCGTCGTCCGCGAGGTCGGCGGCGGCTTCGCGCAACGTTTCCAGCAGGAGCGTCGGCGTCTCGGCCAGGGAGGCCACCGCGTAACCCCCGAACAGCTCCGGCGCCACGCGGGCCAGCACGCGGCGGTTCTGGACCATGCAGGCCAGCCCGTTGGACTGCGCGAAGTGGTGCGAGGCGACGAGCAGTTCCCCGCGCCCGTCCCGGCGCACGTTCATGGACCCGGCGTGCAGGAACGCGCCCAGCGGCGGCACCAGCCCGACGGCCGGGCGCTGGAAGGACGCGCTGCCGAGCACCAGCGGGATGGGCACGACCCCCGCGCGCAGGATCTCCTGTTTGCCGACGTAAACGTCCTGCAAAAACCCCTCGAACGCCCGCAGCCGCTGCCGCAGGCCCAGGGCGAGCCGGTCCCACTCTCCGTCCGTGAAGAGTTGCGGCAGCGCGTCGCACAGCCACGGTTTCTGCGGGGAAAACGAGCGCCCCGGCGCCGGGTCGAAGGACACGCCCAGCTCGCGCATGGTCGCCTCCAGCCGCTCGTCCAGGGAACGGCGGTCGGCGGCGGACAGCCCGTCGAGCCGACCCAGCAGTGGCCCGTAGCCCGCGCGGGGGACGCCCGTGGCGTCGTCCCGCGTCTCGTTCCAACCCGCCGCCGGGAGACGCGGAGCGGCCCGCCCCGCACCGGGTGTGGCCGGGCCGGGGCGGCGCCGGGGCGCGGCGACGGCGGGCGGAAGCGGGGTGTCCGCCGGGGTCGAACTCACGGGGCGAGTTTTCCCGCGCCTCCGCGGCGCGGTCAAGGTCAAAGCGGACGCGGAGGGCACCCGCCCTTCAGAAGCCGTTCGCGTGCCGCTTCAGATGCGCTCCTCCTCGGGGCCGAACACGTCGAAGGAGAAGTGGACGGTCTTCCGGGACGGCCGGTTTTCCGGGATGTAGGTCACCGTGAACTCTTGGAGCTGATCGGGCAGCTCAGAGATGCGCCGGTCGCGCCACTGGTTTTTCATGGTGGGAAACGGGTTCGGAGGAGCCAAACATAAGTGCAGAAGGCAGGTGGCGGGTGGACGGCAGAGCCAAAACGCGCCCGCGGCCCGAGGGGGACGGGCCGACACGATGAAATTTCTCCGGCCGACCGCGTTGACACCCCCGGCCGTTGCTCCTACCTTCCGCGCTCCCGCCATCTGGCGCGGAACGAACCCCTTTGAGACTGTGACGACAAACAAGACGTTTTCCGCCAAGGCCGAGCAGGTCGAGCGCAAGTGGTATGTGATTGACGCCGCCGACCAGCCCCTGGGCCGGGTCGCCGAGCGCGCCGCCGTGCTCCTGCGCGGCAAACACAAGGCGATCTGGACCCCGCACGTGGACACCGGCGACTTCGTCGTCGTCGTCAACGCCGCCCAGGTCAAGCTCACCGGCCAGAAGGAGAACGCCAAGGTTTACACCTCCTTCTCCGGTTACATCGGCGGGCACCACAGCGAAACCGTCGCCAACCGCCGCCGCCGTCACCCGGAGCTGCTCGTCGAGCGCGCCGTCCGCGGCATGATCCCGCACAACCGCCTGGGCCGGGCCGTTTACACCAAGCTCAAGGTGTATGCCGGCGACCAGCACCCGCACGTCGCCCAGGGGCCGGAGGCCATCGGCATCAAATAAGGAAGGAACGATCTTTTCGCGAACGACATGGAAACCACCGCCAGCTTTAGCGCCACCGGCCGCCGCAAGAACGCCGTTGCCCGCGCCAACCTCGTCCCCGGCACGGGGAACATCCGCGTCAACGGGCGTGAGTTTGAAGAATATTTCCCGACCGCGCAGTTGCAGAACCTCGTCCGCCGTCCCTTCGACCTCGCCAACGCGGGCAAGTCTTACGACATGACGGTCAAGACGACCGGTGGCGGCGTTTCCGGCCAGGCCGGCGCGATCCGCCTGGCCGTCGCCCGGGCGCTGCTCATCGCCGACGAGACCCTGCGCCCGACGCTCAAGGCCGACGGCCTGCTCACGCGCGACCCGCGCATGAAGGAGCGCAAGAAGTCCGGCCAGCCCGGCGCCCGCAAGCGGTTCCAGTTCTCCAAGCGTTAACGCGCGGCCCCCGACGCTCCCAACCCGAAAAAGGCGCTGCCCCCCGCAGCGCCTTTCTCGTTTAGGCCGCGTCCGGGGGGCAGGGTTTGGCAAGCCAATGTCCACGGCGGTCACGCCCGGATGACGCTGATGCCGAGCCGCTCGAAGGGAGCCGTGGCTTCCGCCGGCACGTTGGCCTCGACGACCAAGCCGCTGACCTCGCGGATGGGCGCGATCACGTAGGGCGAGGCGGCGTGAAGCTTCTCGGTCGAGGCGAGCACGATGGTTTCCGCCGCGCTTTGGCTGAGAGCGCGTTTGACGTGCGCTTCCTCCAGGTCGCCGGTGCTCAAGCCTGCCTCGGGGTGAACGCCGGTGACGCCCATGAAGAAGGTGTCGGCGCGGATGCGGGCGGCGGCCTCGATCACGGCCGCGCCGACGGCCACCACGGAGTGCTTGAAAAGCCTGCCGCCGAGCAGGATCACCTCCACCCCGGGGTGCTCCACCAACTCCACGGCGACGCTCGGGCTATGCGTGACCACGGTCGCGCGCAGGTCGGGCGTCAAGTGCCGGGCCATCTGCACCGCCGTGGTGCCGCCGTCGAGGATGACTACCTGCCCCGAGCGCACCAGCGCCGCGGCCGCGCGGCCGATGGCGACCTTGCCCTCCGTGGCTAGTCTCAGCCGCCCGGCGAAATCGGCCACCGCGGGCGAGGCCGGCAGCGCGCCGCCGTGCACCCGTTGGAGTTGTCCGTCTTGGGCCAGCTCGCGCAGGTC
>CAXTFX010000364.1:0-4997 GCA_964243185.1 uncultured Chthoniobacterales bacterium | reverse complement strand
AAATCCGACGACGTGCAGGGCCGGACGCGCATCTACGAGAGCATCGTCAAGGGTGACAACTCCCTGGAGGCCGGCACGCCGGAGTCCTTCAACGTGCTCATCAAAGAAATGCAGAGCCTCGGGTTGGACGTGAAGGTCGGCGGTAAGACGCCGACGGGCACGTTTGGCGAGAACGCGGCGGCGGCCTAGGCCCCTCGAACGTTCGGCCGGCCGACACCGGCGCCCGCGGAGAGGCGGCGCTGGTTGTTGGTCGGCCCTGGGTGCGCTACTTTTTACACTCCCCAGATTTCGGCGGTTTTCCCATTGTCAGTTCAGTTCGGCGGTCACCTTTAATATGAACGAATCCAACCTTCGTGAACTTTTCGGCGAGGAACGCGGCGTCGGCTTTGACCAGGTCGGCATCACCGTCGCCTCGTCAGACAGCATCCGCTCGTGGTCCAAGGGCGAGGTCAAAAACCCGGAAACCATCAACTACCGCACCTTCAAGCCCGAAAAGGGCGGGCTGTTCTGCGAGCGAATCTTCGGTCCGACGCGCGACTGGGAGTGCTCCTGCGGCAAATACAAGCGCATCAAGCACAAGGGCGTCATCTGCGACCGTTGCGGCGTGGAAGTGACGCTGAGCCGCGTGCGCCGCGAGCGCATGGGCCACATCGAGTTGGCCGTGCCGGTTTCGCACATCTGGTTTTACAAGTGTATGCCCTCCCGCATTGGCCTCATGCTCGACATGAGCGCGCGGCAGTTGGAGCGCATCATCTACTACGAGGACTACGTCGTTATTGACCCGATGCAGACCCCGCTCCAGAAGGGGCAGCTCCTTAACGAGGCCGAATACCGCGAGGCCCAAGAGCAATACGGCGAGAACTTCGTCGCCGGCATGGGCGCGGAGGCCATCAAGACGTTGCTCTCGCGCGTGGACCTCTCCGAAACCAACAAGGAATTAGACGAGCAGATGGGCGCAACCCGCTCGAAGCAGGTCCGCAAGAAGCTCGCCAAGCGCATCAAGCTCGTCCAAGGCTTCCAGAAGTCCCGCACCCGGCCGGAGTGGATGGTTTTGGAAGTTCTCCCGGTTATCCCACCCGACCTGCGCCCGCTGGTGCCGCTCGAAGGCGGCCGGTTCGCCACGTCAGACCTCAACGACCTCTATCGTCGCGTCATCAACCGGAACAACCGGTTGAAGAATCTGCTCCAACTCAAAACGCCGGATGTCATCATCCGCAACGAGAAGCGCATGTTGCAGGAGGCGGTGGACGCCCTGTTCGACAACGGCCGCCACGGCCGCGCGGTTACGGGCGCGGGCAACCGTCCGCTCAAATCGCTTTCCGATATGCTCAAGGGCAAGGGCGGGCGTTTCCGCCAGAACCTGCTCGGTAAGCGCGTGGATTACTCGGGCCGCTCCGTCATCGTCATCGGGCCGGAGCTGAAGCTCAACCAGTGCGGGTTGCCCAAGAAGATGGCGCTCGTGCTGTTCGAGCCGTTCATCATCCGCCGGTTGAAGGAGTTGGGTTACGTCCACACCGTCCGCTCGGCCAAGAAGATGATCGAGCGTCAGACACCGGAGGTCTGGGACATCCTGGAAGAGGTCACGAAAGGCCACCCGGTGCTGCTCAACCGCGCGCCGACGCTGCACCGTCTGTCCATCCAGGCGTTCGAGTCACAGCTCATTGAGGGTGAGGCCATCCGCATCCACCCGTTGGTCTGCACGGCTTACAACGCCGACTTCGACGGCGATCAGATGGCCGTGCACGTCCCCCTGTCCGTCGAGGCGCAGATGGAAGCCCGCATGTTGATGCTGGCGCCGAACAACATCTTCTCGCCCTCCAGCGGCAAGCCGATCACGACGCCCTCGCAGGACATCACGCTCGGCTGCTACTACATCACGCAGGAACCCCGCACGTTGCACAAGGACGTGCAGGACGGGGGGAAACGTCTCCCGTTGTTCGCCGACGCCGGCGAGGTGGAGTTCGCGATGGCGGATGGCGCCGTCAAAACGCACGACCGCATCCGCTTCCAGAACCCGGACCTTGGTAAGGCGACGATCTACGGCGACAGCGAAAAGCACATCCTGGAGACGACCGCCGGCCGCGTCCGCTTCAACCAGATCTGGCCGCCGGAGCTCGGTTTCTACAACAAGACGGCGGGCAAGAAGCAACTCTCCGAGATCATCCTCAAGACCTACGGGGTTGCCGGCCAGGCCCGGACCGTGGAAACCCTGGACCGGCTCAAGGAAGTCGGTTTCACCGAGGCCACCAAGGCCGGCGTTTCCATCGGCATCGTGGACATGATTATCCCGGACGAGAAGAAGACTCAGCTCGAGAACGCCTACAAGCAGATCGCCGAGATCGAGAAGCAATACCGCCGCGGTATCATCACGGAGGGTGAGCGTTATAACAAGATCGTGGACATCTGGACCCATGCCGGTGACGAGATTTCCAACGTCATGTTCCGCACCCTTCAGCACAACGAGGGCCGCCAGGAGATGAACCCCGTCTATATGATGGTGGACTCCCAGGCGCGCGGCAACCGCCAGCAGATCAAACAGTTGGCCGGAATGCGCGGCCTGATGGCCAAGCCCTCCGGCGAGATCATCGAGCAGCCCATCACGGCGAACTTCCGCGAGGGCTTGTCAGTGCTCGAATACTTCATCTCCACCCACGGCGCCCGCAAGGGTCTCGCGGACACGGCGTTGAAGACGGCCGATTCCGGCTACCTCACGCACAAGCTCGTGGACGCGGCGCAGAACGTCATCATCAACGAGTCCGACTGCGGCACGGTCAACGGCATCGTTGTCAAGAGCATCTACGAGGGCGACGAGGAGGTCGTGGACCTGTCCACCCGCATCGTCGGCCGCGTCTCCTGCGAAAGTGTCGTGGACCCCGTGTCCGGCAAGGTCGTTATCGAGCCGAATCAACTCGTGGACGAACTGGCGGGCGCTTCCCTGGTCAAGCTCGGCGCCGAACAGCTCAAAATCCGCTCCGTGCTCACCTGCGAAAGCTCCCGTGGCGTCTGTGGCATGTGCTACGGTCGGAACCTTGCCACGGGCCTGATGGTCAAGCTCGGCGAGGCTGTCGGCATCATCGCCGCGCAATCCATCGGCGAGCCGGGCACGCAGTTGACGATGCGAACCTTCCACGTCGGCGGCGTCGCCAGCCAGACGTTCAAGCAGCCCATCATCAAGGCCAAGAACGACGGTGACTTGCGCTTTCACGACCTCCGCACCGTCCAGTCGAGCGAGGGCCAGTTCATCGTGCTCAACAAGAACGGCGCCGTGTCCGTTAACGCCCCGGACGGCCGGGAGTTGGAGCGTTACACCGTGCCGGTCGGCTGCGTCATCGCCAAGGGCGAGGGCACCGAGGTCAAGAAGGGTGAAACGTTCGTCCAATGGGACCCTTACAACGTGCCGATTCTCACCGAAAAGGCCGGTCGCGTGGAGTTCCGCGACATGATCCCCGGCGTGACGATGAAGCGCGAACAGGATGCCACCACCGGCATCATGGGCATCGTCGTCATCGAGCACAAGGAGGACCTCCACCCGCAGATCGTCCTCGTCGGCGACAAGGGCGAGGTTGCCGTTTCCTACTCCATCCCCGCTGGCGCCCACGTCGTCGCGGAGGAGGGCAAAACGGCCCGCGCCGGCACCATCCTGGCCAAGACCCCGCGCAAGATCGCCAAGACCAAGGACATCACCGGCGGTCTGCCCCGCGTGGCGGAACTCTTCGAGGCCCGCCGGCCGAAGGACGCTGCTGAGATCGCCAAGATTGACGGCACCATTGACATCGGCGGCACCGTGCGCGGCAAGCGCAAGGTCCTCGTCAAGGACCCCGTCACCGGCGCGGAGGAGGAACACCTCGTGCCGTTGAACAAGCACATCATCGTCACCAAGGGCGACTTCGTGCGGAAGGGCTCCCAGCTCACCGACGGTTCGGTCGTCCCCCACGACCTGCTCGACATCTGCGGGCCGCAGGAGCTCCAAGAGCACTTGGTCAACGAGGTCCAGGAGGTTTACCGCCTCCAGGGCGTCGAGATCAACGACAAGCACATCGAGATCATCGTCCGCCAGATGCTCCGCAAGGTGAAGATCACCGAGCCGGGCGACACCACGCTCCTCTGGGGCGACCAGGTGGACAAGCTCGACTTCGAGGCCGAGAACATCAAAGTGCTCGAACAGGGTGGCAAACCCGCTGAGGGCCTGCCGGTGCTGTTGGGCGTCACCAAGGCGTCGCTGGAGACGGATTCGTTCATCTCCGCCGCCTCGTTCCAGGACACCACCCGCGTCCTCACGGAAGCGGCGACCCTGGGCAAGGTGGATTACCTGCGCGGGTTCAAGGAGAACGTCATCATGGGCCACCTCATCCCGGCCGGCACGGGCTTCGACAAGCATCGTGGCATCGAGATCGTGGAATCCGGCGACGTCTTCCGCGCCGAGCCCGTGGATGCCGACGAGGACATCGAGCCCGCCATTGCCTGAAGTCACGTTTCCCGCTTGTCGCCACGGCGTCCCGTCGCCGTGGCGACCGGCCGCCCCGCCCGGGCGGGGCGGCCGGGTTCCCTAAGACCTTGACCGACGGCCCAAACCCCTGCACTGTCTCCATCCCACAACCGCCTGCCCGATCCTTATCCCGTTAGCTTTCCTATGACCGCGACCGATACGCCAAACGCCCCGGTTACCGAAACCATCACCGAGCTACTTGAGGCCGGCGTCCATTTCGGCCACCAGACCAAGCGCTGGAACCCGAAGATGAAGCCTTTCATCTTCGAGAAGCGCAACCAGATCTACATCATTGACTTGGACCAGACCGTTCAGCAGTTGCAGACCGCTTGCGAGTTCCTGGCCGACCTTTCCAAACGCCGCGGCAAGATTCTCTTTGTCGGGTGTAAGAAGCAAGCGCAGGAAGCCGTCAAGGAAGCGGCCACGGCGTGCGGCCAATTCTACGTCAACCAGCGTTGGCTCGGCGGCACGTTGACCAACCTGGCGACGGTGCGCAAGAGCATCAACCGGC
>CAXTFX010000363.1:0-5007 GCA_964243185.1 uncultured Chthoniobacterales bacterium | reverse complement strand
GGCCAGCCGCCAGCGGGCGGCGACGAGGTCGAGGTCAACTGGACCCCCTCCCGCCGGCAGCCGGGCCGCCAGCGCGGCGGGGTCCGCGTCGGGCTTGAGGTCCAGCCGCACGGCCGCGCGGTCGCCCAGCGCGCGGAGGGCGGGGCCGAGTAGGTATAAGGCCCCGCCCTCCAGCCCGTAGCGGGTCACGAGCGCCTCCCCGCGGACGACGGGCCCGGCCGGGCCCGCGCGCAGGGCGAGGTTCTTCAGCGGCTGCCCCTCCGCCACGGCGAGGAATTCCGGCCGCCAATCCGTTTCCCAGCCGCAGTTCGCCGGCTGCCACGGCGCGACGGGCACGCCGAGTTGTTCCCGGAACGGCCCCGTCCAACCCCCGTCCGAACCCGTCTCCGGCCACGACGCGCCGCCGAGGGCGAAGACGACCGCCGCCACCGCGACCTCCACCCGCCCCACGTCCGTGCGGAAGCCGAGCCGCCAGCCGTTTTCCGCCGGTCCCAAATCTTCCCAACGGTGGCGGACGTGGAAACCCACCCCGCGCTCCCGCAGCCGGGCCACCCAGCGACGCAGCAGCCCGGCCGCCTGCTTGCCCACGGGGAACACCCGCCCGCTCGTCCCCACGAACGTTTCCACGCCCAGCCCGGCCGCCCACGCCCGCATGTCCTCCGGCCCCCACTCCGCCAGGAGGTCCGCCCAGCGCGCCGCGTCCTCCCCGGTGCCCCCGTAGCGGGTGACGAACCGCGCCCGCGCCTCCGAGTGCGTCAGGTTCAGCCCGCCGCGGCCGGCGACGAGGAACTTCCGCCCAACGCTGGGTTTGCCCTCGAAAAGTTCCACGCGCCACGCGCCCGCGGCCCGTTCGGAAAGAACCTCCGCCGCGCGCAACCCCGCGGGGCCGCCGCCGACCACGACCGCGAGGGGGGAAAAATTCTGTATTTCGGATTTCAGATTATAAATCTCCGCTGAATCCAGGTTGATGGCGACCTCCGGGCGGCCTTGCGCGTCACCCCTTTCCAGGTGGCCGGCCACCTAAAATGCCCACCCGAACCGCTCCCCTGAACTGGCGCCATCTCGCCGCCCGAGCCGCCACGCTCGGGGAACGCCTGGCCGGCGGCGTCCACGTCGCCTCGGGGAAAACCGCCGATCCCGCCGTCGCCGACGCCCGCCTCACCCGCTGGCGGGAGGTCGCCGCGCGGGGGGACGCGACACGCTTCATCCGGGTGCTCGACGCGCACGGGTTGACGGACGAAGCCGCCGCGCGCCGCCTGCTTGGGGCCTCCGTGCGCCTGCCGCCGGGAGCGCCGCTGCCCGGTTGGGCGCGCCTGGCCCGGCAGTTCACCCGCCGGGAGCCGGTTCGCCTCGCGCGGGCGGCCTTGCGCCGGCGGGTCGGGCCGGCCGTTTACGACGGGCTTTCCCGCCGGGCGCACGCCGCCCTGGAACGCCACCTCGCCGCGCGGCTGGATGAGGCGGCGGCCGGGGCGCGGGACGTGGAGCGCCAGGTCCGCTATGCCCCCGCCGGGTCGGACGCGGCGCCGGGGCCGTTGGCGGGGGAGCAGATCCCCTGGGCGGAGTTGTTTCCCCATTACTCTGTCCTCGCCCGGATCGCGGCCGGGCTGGTGCGGGACTGGATCACGGCCCACGCCGAGTTCCTGCGCCGGCTCCGCCGCGACCGCTCCCGGCTGGCGGCGGCGTTCTTCCCAGGGACCGTTGACCTCGGCCCCGTGGTCCGCCTCGAGGCCGGGGCGGGTGACTCCCACCGGGGCGGTCGCAGCGTCCTCCTCCTGCGCTTCGCGGGCAGGGATGGGCCGGCGCCCCGCCGTTTGGTGTATAAACCCCGCGACGTGCGCCCCGAGCAGACGTGGGCGGACCTGGTTGACGGGGTCAACACCGCCGGTTTCCGCCCGGCCTTGCGCGCCGGCCGCGTGCTCGCCCGCGGCCGGGGGACCGGCGGCGCCTACGGCTGGATGGAGTGGGTCGCGCCAGTCCCGCGACGGGGCCGGGCGGAGCGCGCCCGCTACGGCCGGCGGGCGGGGGCGCTGCTGTGCCTTTTCCACGTGGGCGGCGGCACGGACGGGCACCGGGAAAACGTCGTCGCCGCGGGCGAACACCCCGTGCTCGTGGACGTGGAAACCCTGGCGCACCCCTCCCCGCCCGCGTTCCCGGGCCGGACGGCGGTGGTGGAAACGTTGACCAGTTCCGTCCTGCGCGCGTTCCTCGTGCCCGTGCCCGCGGCGTTCCGGCCACCACCGAACGACCCGACCGCTCCCGCCCTCTGGGCCCCGCCCGCCGGTTTCGAGCGCCGGACGCACCGAGGGCAGGACCGCCCGCCCCCCGACCGACCGCACCTGGACGTGCCCGGGCGGGAGTTCCTGGCCGGCTTCCGGGCGATGGCGCGCTTCCTCGCCACCCCGGCGGGCCGTCGGGAGCGCACCCGCGCCCGCCGCGCGCTCTCCGGGCAAACGGTCCGCCGCGTGTGGCTGGCGACCGCGTTCTACGACGAACTCCGCCGCCGTTCGGGGTCCGCCCGTTGCCTGCGCGACGGCGCGGACCGGGGCATCGAGTTGGAGTGGCTGCGCCGGGTGGAGAACACCCCGCGCACCCCGGCCGACGTGAACGCGGAAGCCTACGCCCTCGAACGGCTGGACATCCCATATTTTGCCGCCCGCGCCACCCTCCCAGACGATGCGCCGTGGCTGGGGGCGGACGGGGCGAGCCTGACGAGCCACCTCGCGGAACAGGCCGCTCTGCTCGCCCGCGTGCTGGCGGCCACTTCCCGGAAACCACGTTAGCCCTCCGGCGAAAGTGGTCGGCGGCAGGTAGGGCGGCTTATCCCTGAGCCGCCGCGGGGAGGGGCATCGAAAGCGAAAACGGGCGGCGGGCTAGGGATAGCCCGCCCTACCCTCGCCGCAAATCGCGACTTTCGCCGGAAATCCAATTATTCTGAACGGTGGGACGACCCACCGCCAAACCGCGCCGTCCGCGCCTATTGGGATTTAGCCGGCTTGGCGGGTTTTGTGGGCTTGGCTGGCTTGGTGGGCTTCTTCGGCTTGGCGGGCTTGGCGGGATTCCCGGTGGGCACGGTGCAACTGCAGGCCTGCTGCTCCGCGAGCTTGGTGATGAGGTCGTCGTTCTGGGGGGTGGAGCCGATGAGGTCGCGCCGGAGGCGCTCGGCGGAACCGGGCTGGGGATCGGGTTTTTTCATGGGTGCTTCGCTGGTGGCAACCGGGATGCGAGCACATCCCGGACTTGCTCGTGATACTCAAAGAGCACGCGCCGGGACAAGGACCATCGCGGTATTATTTCGCTCACTGCACACCCGACTGCTCCGCGCGTCGCATCCGCGCCACGGCCTCCTGCCATTGTTCGAGCAGCGACTGGAAACGCTCGTCCTGGGCGAGCGCGGCGAACCGGGGGTCCCGCCGGGTGGCGCGGTGGTGGGTCCAACCCGCCGCGGTGGCCCGTTGGAGGAGAACCAGTGCTTCTTCGGGGCGGCCCTGCAACGTGCGGACGGCGGCGAGGTCGTAGATGGGGCGGGGACTGTCGGGGATGCGCCGCATCTTCGCTTCGTCCTCGTCGGCCGCTACGTTCAGCAGACCACGGGCCTCTTCCCCGTCACCCGCCCGCAGCCGCAGACAAGCCAGGGCGGAGCGCGCGCTCATGGCCTGATAGTAGCCGGCCCCGGAGTCCGCCCGGTCGCGCAGGAGCTCGCGCAGGAGCGACTCCGCCCGGTCGGCCTGCCCGTCGAAGAACTCCACCGTGGCCGCGTAATACTGCCAGCGCGCGGTGGGCTCCGCGAACTTCCGCACCGCCTCCAGTTCGGCGCGGGCCTTCGGGGCGTCCCCGCGCAGGAGTTGCAGGTAGGCGCGGGCGTAACGCGCCTCCACGTGGTCGGGTCGCAACGCCAGGGCGCGGTCGCACGCGGCCACCGCCCCGGTCTCGTCGTCAAGTAAGGTAAAAGTTTCGGCCAGAACAACTTGCCCTTGAGCCTCCAGGGGATTGATGGCTGCCGCGCGGCGCAGCAGTGGGATGGCCTGGTCCAACCGGCCCATGTTCCGCCAGGCCGCCGCGGACGAGCTCAACGCGCTGTGCTGGTTCGGGTTGATCTGTAGGGCACGTTGACAGCTTTGCAGGCACTCGGTGAAACGACCTTGGTAATACAGGAGCAGCGCCAGCGCGCAGTGCCCCTCCGTCGCGTTCGGGTCCAACCGGATGCTTTCGTGCGCGGCGGCGAGGGCGGGTTCCAGCTTGGCCGGGTCCTGGTCGTAACTAAACTGCTGGCCGTAGGCGTTGGCGAGCGCCGCGTGGGCCGCGGCGAACTGCGGGTCAAGTTCCAGGGCCTGCCGGTAGAGCCCGACCGCCCGCTCCAGGTCCGCGGCCGAGTAGCGGTTGGCAAAGGCCCGCCCACGCTGGTAACGGTCGTAGGCCAGCGCGTTTTCGGTTGGCGGTCGCGTGAGGGCCGCCGCTTTTGCGGGGGTGAGCGCCAGCCGCAGCCGGCCGGCGACGTCCCCGCTCAGTCGTCCCTGCACGGACGCGAAGTCCTCCGGGCGGAGATGTTCGTAGGATTCGCTCCAGAGCACCCGGCCGCCGTCGGACGCATCCACCAGTTCCGCGCGGACGGTGAAACGCCCGTCGCCGTCCTGACGCACCCGACCCAGGATCAGCCCGCGCACCCCGAGCTTCGCGGCGACGTCCGCCGGGGGCAGGTCGCGGTCGCGGAACCCGGCGGTGGAGGCCTGGGAGATGACTTTCAAGGCCTCGATCTTGGACAGGCGCGCGGTGACGTCCCCCGCCAGCCCGTCCGCCAGCAGCGTCTCCGCCTCCCCGCCCCCGTTCCCGTGGCGGAACGGCAGCACGGCGAGGCTACGCACGTTGGCCGCATCGCCCGGCGCAACCGGTGCTTCCAGCCCCGTGATGGACGACCCGACCGCGACGACCGGGGGCGGTTGGACGGGCCCCCGCCGCAAGGCCACCCAGACCCCCGCCACGGCCAGCGCGGTCCCCACCGTGGCCGGCACC
>CAXTFX010000362.1:0-5020 GCA_964243185.1 uncultured Chthoniobacterales bacterium | reverse complement strand
GGAGGGCGGCGCGGATTTCGGCGAGGTCCACGGGGTCCACGACGGTGCCGACGGCGGGGGTTTCCGGCTGAAAGCGGACGGCGGCGAGCGGGGCGGTGGCGAGGGCGCCGGAGCGGAGGGCGGCGGGGCCCGGCGCGAGGAGCGGCGGTTGGCCGTCGGCACCCGGGGTGAGGTGGACGGCGGGGGCGCGGAGGGGACGGTCGTTGGCCGCTTCCCCGGCGAGCTCGGCGCGGAAGTGGCGGAAGGAGAGGACGGCGATGGCGGCGGTTAACGGGAGGAGGAAAATGACGGGGAAACGGGGCACGGGGCGTAAGGCTCCCTGAGGGTAGGGCGGCGCCCGCCGTTACTCGATGGGATAGCCGGCGTCGAGGGCCTTCTGGCGGAGGGTGGAGAACTCGCCGTTGGTGACGGTGCCGCCGGCGGGAAGCGTGGTGCAGGGCGGGAAGACCCCGGCGGGGACGGTGAAGGCGGGGGTGGTCAGCCGCGGGGTCATGGCGAAGTCCAGGGCGGTGGCCAGGTTGGCGGCGGCGGCGTCGCGGGCGGCGAGGGGTTTGAGGCCGAAGCGCCATTCGACCATTTTCAGGATGGAGGCGTGGTCGAAGAGTTCGTGGTTGACGACGCCGGCCCGGGCGAAGGGGGAGATGACCACGCAGGGCACGCGGAAGCCGCGCAGGCCGTCGGTGTAGCCGGCGGCGATCTCCGCTGGCCCGATGGCGCCGACGGGCGGGACGACGTGGTCGAAGAAACCGCCCCAGTCGTCATAGACCAGGACCATCACGGTGGAGGACCACGCCGGGGAGGAGCGGACGGCGTTGTAGATGGTGTTGAGGTAAGCTTGGCCGTTGCGGAGGTCGGCGTGGGGGTGGTCGTCCACGGAGGTGCCGCTGGTCTCGTCCAGGAAGCGGGGGTCCACCTGGCAGTAGGCGGGCAGGGTGTCGTTCTGGCAATCGAGGAGGAACTGGGAAAACAGCTTGGAGATGGGGGTGAAGCGGGTGCCGAAGAGCAGCGGGAGGAAGGGGGCGTCGTTGTAGTAGTAGCGGGCGGAGACGCCCTTCTTCATGAGCGCGTCCCAGATGGTCGGCAGGGTGGAGACGTTGGAGGTGTTGTCAATCCGGTCGGTGGAGGCGGCGTGAAAGTAGAAGCGGTTGGAGTAGGTGGGGCCGAGGATGGCGCAGAAGTAGTTGTCAAAGGTGGTGAAGGCGGGGAGCAGGCCGCCGTAGAGGGTCAAGTCCTGCTGGCGGTAGTAGGACAGGGGGTAGAGGTCGTTGGTGCCGGCCCGCAGAAAGCCGTCAATGAGGCCGTTGTCGTATTCGAGCCGGCCGCCGGGGTAGCCGTGGTCGGGGTCGGCGAAGAGGCAGCCGCGGAAGTCGGCCGGCTCGGAGCCGGCGGGGGCGTTGGGGTCGCGGGGATCGGCGGGGGAGCCGCCGGAGGCGATGGCGAAGGTCGGGTGGGGGAGGCCCGCCTTGTCGGGGTAGGTGCGGCCGGCCTGGGAGCCGTTGGCGCCGGGAATCCAGCCGACGAGGTGGTCGAAGGATCGGTTCTCCATCGTGACCAGGATGATGTGTTTGATGCCGCTCTGGGCGGGCGCGGGCAGGGCGTTCTGGGCGCGGGCGGCGGCGGAAAAGAGGAGGAGGGTGCCCGCGGAACACGCGGAACACACGGAAGGAAACAAGACAAAAATCCCTTCTGACTTCCGTGTGTTCCGCGGGCTGTTCCTGCTGAGGAGAAGTGCGGCGGCGCCGGCGGCGAGGAGCAGCGCCCAAGTGGACGGCTCGGGGACGATGGTGAAGCGGGTGACGAGGCCGAAGGTGTCCGCGTCGGTGGCCGTCGGGTCGGTGGCACTGCCGAAGTTGAAGACGCGGGAGACGGGGTCGGAGGGGTCGTTGGGAGAGTCGTCGGTGGGGCCGGCGAGGGTGCCGTTGAAGCCGCCCGGGGTGCCGGTGCCGACGCCGGTGAGAACGCCGCCGTTGGCGTTGCGGATGTCGAGCAGGAGGTTGCCGCGCGCGGGGTCGTAGCGGAAGGGGGTGGTGAGGGTGACGACGAGGTCGAAGACCCGGGCGCCGGTCGTCGGGTCGGTAGTGTTGGTGGTGGCGAGGGTCAACGGGCCAGCGGGGAAGACGACGGTGTCGTCGGCGCCGAGGTTGCTGGCGAAGGTGTTGGAAAGGGCGTCCGGGGCGGCGACGGTGGTGGAAAGGTTGAGCTGGAAAGAGGTCATCGCGACGTTGAAGGCCGTCGTGCTGCCGGCGTCCGGCCGGAAGGCGAGCTGCGTGATGAGGGCGCCACCGGCCGGGATGAGGCTGAACTGGGAGGCCGCGAAGACCTGCTGGTAGCGCACGGGGCTGCCTTGGACCGGCCCGGAATCCACGAACCCGGCGAAGAAGGGCAGGAAGCTGCCGGTGTCCCCGTCCGTCGTGGCGAAGGCGTTGGGGGCGACGACGGTGGTGGTCTGCGCGCGGCCGGGAACGGCGGCGAGGGCGAGCAGGACGAGGCCGGCGGCGGCGGGAAGGAGGGGACAGCGCATGGCGAGGTGGTTATCGGCCCCGGACACGCCCGCGGGAAGCAGATGGCGAAAACGTCACGCAGCGCCGGGTCGCCCCGGCGGTCCGGCCGCGCGAAAGGTGGCGGACCACCCCCATGAAGTCCCCCACCCCCGCCCGCGCCCTCGCCCCCGTTGCTGCCCTGGGCGCCGTTGCCCTTTCCGCCGGCCCGCTCGGCGCGCAGACGTTGCCGCGTTACGACCACATCGTCATCGTCATTGACGAGAACAAGAACGACACGGAAATCCGGGGCAGCGCGATGGCGCCCTACATCAACAACGTCCTGATCCCGAACTCGGCCGACTTCACGCACTTCGTCGCGGAGACGCACCCCTCCCAGCCGAACTACCTGCACCTCTTCAGCGGCTCCAACCAGGGCGTCCTCCAGGATGGCCTGCCCGGCAGCCCCGCGGAGCCGGGCACGGCGCTCAACCCGCCGCCCTTCCACACGCCCAACCTCGGCCGCGAGCTGCTCAACGCCGGCCGCACCTTCGCCACGTTCTCCGAGAGCCTGCCCAGCACGGGCTTCACCGGGGAAACGTTCACCAACAACCCGGCGCTCAACGAATACGTCCGCAAGCACAATCCGGCGGTGAACTGGCAGGACGACACCGCCACGACGGCCTCCAACCCGTGGGCGCTGCCGTCCTCGACCAACCTGGCCTTCAGCGCCTTCGGGACGACCCCGGCGGACTTCGCCCGGCTGCCGGCCGTTTCCATCGTCGTGCCCAACGAGCAGAACGACATGCACGACGGCACCATCCAACAGGGCGACGACTGGCTCAAAAACAACATCGAGCCCTACCGCCAGTGGGCGCTGGCCCACAACAGCCTGCTCGTCTTCACCTTCGACGAGAGCGACCTCGGCGCTCTCCAGCAGGACCCGAACAACCAGATCATCACCCTGGCCAGCGGGGCGTTCGTGCGTAACGGCCAGTATGACGAGATGGCCATCGCCCAGTTCCGGCTCTCCAACGCCGCCACGCCCGACACCGCCATCAACCACTACAACCTGCTCAACACCATCGAGACGCTGATGGGCACCAGCCAGGACGCCACCGGGGTCGCCGAGGCCAACAACCCCGGGGTGAACGTGCAGCCCATCACCGACATCTTCACGACCGTGCCCGAGCCGGGGACCAACGCCCTGTTGACCGCCGCGGCCGGGGCGACCCTGGCCGCGCGGGCGTGGCGCCGTCAGCGCCGCACCCGGGCGACGAAGGCGTAGCGCGGGCCGACCGGGCGCACGCTCACGGAGGGCGCGCCGCCGCCGGGCAGCCTGGTGGCCAGAAAGTTGACGATTTCCGGCCGGGGAACGGTGTGGAAACGCGCCAGCCAGGCGTGCAAACCCGCGCGGCACCAGCCGGGCAGGCCGGCGGCGTCCCAGAAGTCCACCACGTGCAGGCGGCCGTCCGCCGCCAGCCCGCGCCAGGCGGCGAGCACGGCGTCCTCCCAGCGGGGGGTCATGGACAGGGCGTAGGAGAAGAACACGGCGTCCGGCGGCTTGGCGAGGTCAAACGCCGCGCGGGCGTCGAGGTCCTCCGCCAAACCCTGCCGCAGGATGATGCGGTCGCCCAACCCGGCGCGGGCGACGTGCCAGGCGGCCGTTTCCAACATCGCCGCGGAGGCGTCCAGGCCGTAACAGCGCGTGCCGGGCCGGCGGCGGGCCAGGACGATGAGGTTGCGCGCGGTGCCGCAGCCGATCTCCACCACGGTGGCGCCGGGGCGAAGACCCACCGCGAGATCGCGCAGGAGGCGGTCGCGGCCGAAGAGGTAGTAGCGGCGCGTCAGGTCATAGACGTGGCGCTGCCAGCGGTAGTTGGCGTCCATCCGCGCCGCGGGGGCGTCGGCCGCGGGCCGCGGGTCAAGGGTTGACGGCATAAACGTGAAAGCCCCCGTAGATGCCGGAGCGGTCGCCGGCGTGCAGGCGTTGGGAGAGCTCCTCCTCGTAGTCAAAGCGGGCGCGCAGTTCGGCGGGCAACGACTCCGCCACCGGCGAGCGGCGGGCGGCGGTGCGGAAGATGACGCGCGCGCCGGGACCGCCGACCCGGGCGATCTCGGCCCACAGGTCCGCGATGGCCGCCGGGCGCATCCAGTCCTGCGCGTCGAGGAGCACGAAGCGGTCGAAGGCGCCCGGCGGCTGCGCGCGCAGGAAATCGTGGTAGGTGCCGTGGTGGGTGGCGACCCGGTCCAGCCCCGCGCGCAGGGTGGCGAAGTGCTCCGCCCGGAGGTAGTCCGGCACGGCCCGGCGGGCGGCGCGGTCGTAGTGCCGGCCGAACGCCTGCCAGCCGAAATAGTTTTCCGCGATGGGCGTGTTGCACGCCAGCCGGTGGATGCGCCCTCGCAGCAGGGTCGCCATGCCGCCCCCGGCCGCCGCCGCGTCCGCCTGCATGGCCCGGAACTGCTGGGGCGGGATGCCGAGGGAGAACAACGCCGCCGGCAGTTTGTCGCTGGCCTGGACCAGCCAGTGGTTGAGGGTCGGG
>CAXTFX010000361.1:0-5045 GCA_964243185.1 uncultured Chthoniobacterales bacterium | reverse complement strand
CCGCCCTCGACGCGGCCGTTGCCGATGACGCGGCTGGCCGTGGGCGGCTTGAGAAAGCCGACGAAGCCCGCGGCGAGAGCGCCGCCGTCGTTGCCGATGAAGTTGACCTTCAGGCGCACGAGCACGTCCGCCGCGCCCTGCACGGTGGAAACCTCCCGACCGCCGCCGGGCACCCGGTCGCTCGTTCGCACCCGGGTGTAGGCGGGCAGGAGCACCTGGAGGTCGGCGTTGGGCAGCAGGCCGACCTTCAGGACCGAGGAGGGCACGAGCAGGGTTTCCACGCGCGTGTCCGTGCGCTCGGGGTTGTAACGGTCGTAGGAAAAGTTGTATAAGTCCGATTCGATCTGGAAACGGCCGGCATCCACGGTGATCGGGCTGTCGCTCTTGCTGGGCCGGTCGGCGTTGAAGTCGCGCAGCAGCCGGTCCGGGGTCGGGCGAAAGAGGTGGTAGTCCCACTTCTCGGCCGCCTTCTGCGCGGCGGTGGGTTCGGTGCCCGGGGTGGCGTCGGCGCCTCCCTCGGCCCGGAGGGAGCCGAGGCTGGTGGCAAGACCCAGGGCCGCCCCGATGAGGGCAAGGGTGGACGTGGCGGGTTGGTTCATCGGTGCGGGATAACTCAAACGCACGCTACCGGTCGCCCAAACGGGCGCGAGCAGCAGAAGTTTTTGCGCGGTGGGGCGACTTCTTCCCGCGCGAGGCAGGAAACGCCCGGCGATTCAAGGACCGTGCGCTCAACGCCTCGTTCCCCCGGAGAGATCGCTGGCCGCGGCCTCATCGCGCTGCGCCTCACCCGCCTTTCCCAGGGCGCGGTAGGCAAGGCCCCGACCGCGGTGGGCGTCGGGATCCGTCGGGTCGAGTTCGATGGCCCGGGTGAAGTCGGCCACGGCGCGCTCGTGCTGCCCTAGCTGGCAATGGGCGTTGCCCCGGTTGTAGCGGCAGTTAGGGTTGTTGGGGTCAAGCTCAATGGCGCGGTTGAAGTCGGCGAGGGCGGCTTCAGGCTGGTTGAGCTCCGCGTAGGCGATGCCCCGGCCGTTGTGGGCGAGGGCATAGCCGGGGTCGAGCTCGATGGCCCGGGCGAAGTCGGCCAGGGCGCGATCATACTGCTGGAGGCCGAGGTAGGTGTTGCCCCGGCCGTTGTGGGGGAGGGCGAACCCGGGGTCGATCTCGATGGCCTTGGTGTAATCGGCCAGGGCGGCCTCGGGCTCCCGGAGGGCGCGGTGGACGTTGGCCCGGTTGTTGTAGGCTTCAGCAGAGCTAGGGTCGAGTTCGATGACCCGGGTAAAGGCCCGGCCGGCCCGCGCGTGGTCGCCGGCCGCCAAGGCGTCGTTGCCCTCGTGGAATAGCTGGCGGGCCTGCTCGGGCGCGGCGCTGTCGGAGGCGGCCGGCCAGCGCAAGGGGTTGGAACCGGGGCCGAGCGCCCCGCGCGGCGAGCCGCCGGCCAGAACAAAGGCCAGCCAGACCACCCCCACCACGCTCAGGCCCAGGCCGATGGCGGCACCCACCCAGCCCAGGCGGGCGCGGCGGGCGTGCGGTGATCCAGGAGGGTCGGGAGGTCGCGGTGCCGCGGCGGGCAGGGGCGGGGGCAGGTTCATGGCAGCAGCTTTTAGGTCGAGGCGTGGATCGTCCGGGGCGCTCGTGGTGGGCGGGTCGGTCTGCGGAGGCCGCGACGCCGAAGCGCCAAGGCAGAGACGGGAAGAAGGGACCAGGTGGGGGGCCGCGAGAGACGAGGATTTGGGTGGCAAACAGATCACGGTCAAGGTGGCAGCAAAGAGGACCAGGCGTGCGATTCTCTACAGACTTCTCCCAGAGAAGCGGAAGAGATGGACCGTCGCCTCACGGTCATCGCCGGCACGATCAACGCCGCCGCCCAATAATGACCCTCCATCCGATTCCCAGAGACCCGCTCCGACTCTGCTTCCATGAACGTCCGCCGCGGATGGCAATCTCAATTCAAGGACGCATCACACCACCCACCAACGCAAATCCCATGAACCAACTTGATCAGCTCAAGCAATTCACCAAGGTCGTCGCCGACACCGGCGATTTCGGCTCCATCAAGGACTTCGCGCCGCAGGACGCGACCACCAACCCCAGCCTGATCCTCGCCGCGGCGGGCATCGAGCGTTACCACGAACTGCTGGACCGCGCCGTGGCCGACTTCCGGGGTTCGTCCCTCACCGGCGCGGCTTTGATCGAGCGGATCACCGACCGCATCCTGATCCTCTTCGGCGTCGAGATCCTCAAGATCGTCCCCGGCCGCGTTTCCACGGAAACCGACGCCCGGTTGGCCTTCAACTACGACGCTCTGGTCCAGAAGGGCCTGGACCTCATCGCCGGCTACAAAGATCAGGGCATCGGCCGGGAGCGGGTGCTCATCAAGATCGCCTCCACCTGGGAGGGCATCCGCGCCGCCGAGACGTTGGAAAAACAGGGCATCCATTGCAACCTGACGTTGCTGTTCTCCCTGGTGCAGGCCGCGGCGTGCGCGGAGGCGAAGATCCAGCTCATCTCGCCCTTCGTGGGGCGCATCTACGACTGGCACAAGAAGGCCAACAACCGCGATTACGTGGGCGCGGAGGACCCCGGCGTCCAGAGCACGACGAAGATCTACAACTACTACAAGAAGTTCGGTTACGGCACGGAGGTCATGGGGGCTTCGTTCCGCAACACGGGCGAGATCGTCGAACTGGCCGGCTGCGACCTGCTGACCATCAGCCCGAAGCTGTTGGCCGAACTCCAAAAATCCACCGACCCGGTCACCCGCAAGCTCTCGTCCGAGGCGGCCAAGGGCATGGACCTCGACCGGGTAGCGACCGACGAAGGGAGCTTCCGCTGGCAGATGAACGAGGACGCCATGGCCACCGAGAAGACGGCCGAAGGCATCCGGCTCTTCGCCGCCGATATCGTCAAGCTCGACAAGAAGATCGCCGAACTCCTGGAGCGGGAGAACCACCCCGTGGCGGCCAAGAACCCGGAAGGCGCTTACCGGAACTAGACTCTTTTCACCGCCGCGGCGGGGTCGTCGCGCTCGCCCCCGCCGTGCGGATCAGCTCGTTTATGAACACCGAACTCCTGGCCTTTCTGGACACCCGGTCCGCCCGCCTCACCCCGGAGGATCTCACCGCCCTCGCCGGACGGCTGCCCGCCCTGCGCGAACGCTTTCACGGCATCGCGGGGCGCGAGTCGCCCGAGCTGGCCGAGCAAGTGGAGTTCCTTTCCGAAATCGTCGAAGACTGCGTCGCGGGGGTAAACTGCGAGGTGCCCGACGCATGTAAGCGGGAGGCCGCCTTCGCCCTGCTCTACCTGGAGATGGAAGACGACACCCTCCCCGATCCGGTCCCGGACATCGGCCTGGTGGACGACCTACTCCTTGTCAACGCCGTGCTCTGCCGTCATGAGGTCGCCTTGCGCGCTACGCCCCGGGGCCACCTCTGGACCTGGCAAGTGCGCCCCGTGGACTTTGACCAGCTCCTGCTGGAGCGCCTGCACGCGCGCATGGCCCGACAGGGCAGCCGGCAGTCACCCGTCGCAGGCTGAGGCCACGCCGGGAAGTGCAACGATGAGGCGAAAGGCCACCCGCCAACATGGCGTCACGGTTCGCTTTCGGCGGCAGCACGGTGGTCCTTGGTTGGTGTTGTTGGAGCGGTTCCCGACTGCTCAAGCCAAGCGCCTGTGGTCCGGTCGGTGAAGTCCGCCATCAACCGGGCGGAGATGCCCCGCTTCTGGCCGAGGGAGGAAGGTTTCTGCCAGCCGCAGGTAGCCAGGTAGGCCCCGCCGTAGCCCCGCAGCGCGGCGCGGGCCGCGTCGGCCAGGCGCCCCGCCAAGAGAGTCTTCTACAGATCGCCCAGGAAGCGCCGGGCCAGGGCGCGGTCGGTCGTGGCCAAACTTTTGCGGATCTGCTTGCCGCGGCTCTCGAACCAGGCATAGTAGGCGCCGGTGGACGAGTGGCGGTAAAGGCGCTCGCCCACTTTCTGGTATGTCCCCCACCCCGCCGCCCCACCAGCCGAATCCCCGGAGCCCCGCGGAGGGTTTCGCGGCCGGCTTCGCACGTTTTGCGTCCACGGACCCAGACCGCAGCCGGGGCGCGGATCCTGGCAAGCGGGACGGTGGGGACTTACTACGAGGTCTTGCCACGGGATGAGACCGCGGACAACGGGTTCGGTAACTCGTTGAACCCGATATACTAAAATAACACGGGCTGTAGCTTAGCTTGGTAGAGCGCTTGAATGGGGTTCAAGAGGTCGGGAGTTCAAATCTCCCCAGCCCGACGTGAAGGGTCGGACGCAAAGAAGGTCGCCGTGGGCATCGCGCACGACCGCGCGGGCGATTTCCGCCGCCTCCCTGGCGGTTTTGGCCGAACCGGATTAAGGTAAGCCGTCGTCACGTTCTTACCCTCTATGAAATCTCCCCGCTTCTGGCAAACCCGCGTCAAGTTCAAGGATGGCGTGGAAAGCACGCTGACCATCCAGTCCGAGGAGGGCCGCTCCGGGGGCACGGAAAACATTTTTGTCCTCCAGGCGATCGGGGCCATCCGCGCCAGCTCGGGCTGGAGCTTCCATTTTCTCGGTCGGGCCACCGAGGTGCCCACCTTCTCCCCGGACCAGAAGGCGGTGCGCTTCGATAACCAGATTCCCTACTGGCTAGGGTCGGTCTAAGCGCGCCGGGGAGATCACGCGGAGGCCGCCGCGTCCAGGTTCACCACCTGCTGCACGTCCTTGTCCCCACGACCGGAGAGATTTACCAAGAGAATTTGCTCCGGGGGTAGCGTGGGCGCCAGCTTGATGGCGTGGGCGACGGCGTGGGCCGTTTCCAGCGCCGGGATGATGCCTTCGGTCGCGGCCAGTTCCCGGAAGGCGGACAGCGCCTCGTCGTCCGTCGCGTAGGAGAACTCCACGCGGCCTTTGTCCTTCAGGTAGGAGTGCTCCGGGCCGACGGCGGCATAGTCCAGGCCGGCGGAGACGGAATGGGTCAGCTCGATCTGCCCGTCGTCGTCCGCGAGCAGCCACGTCTTGGTGCCCTGCAACACCCCCAGCCGGCCGCCCTGGAAG
>CAXTFX010000360.1:0-5051 GCA_964243185.1 uncultured Chthoniobacterales bacterium | reverse complement strand
TGTCGGCGCCGAGCTTGTCCACCTCGTCGAGCATCATCACGGGGTTGCGGGTGCCGAGGCGACGAAGCTCCTGGATGATGCGGCCGGGCATGGCCCCGATGTAGGTGCGGCGGTGGCCGCGGATCTCGGCTTCGTCCCGCGCGCCGCCGAGGGCGATGCGGGCAAAGCCGCGGCCGAGGGCGTCGGCGATGCTCTGGCCGAGGCTCGTTTTGCCGACGCCGGGGGGGCCGAGGAAGCAGAGGATGGGCGAACGGCCGGCGGGGTTAAGCTTGCGGACGGCGAGGAACTCGATCAGGCGGCGCTTGATTTTCGTCAGGCCGAAATGGTCGCGGTCGAGGATGCCCTGGGCGTGGTCGAGGTCGGTGTTGTCCTCGGAGAACTTGTTCCACGGCAGGTCGGCGAGCATCTCGACGTAGGAGGTGATGACGGAGAACTCGGGGGAGGCGCTGGGAACGTGGGCCAGCCGTTTGAGTTCCTTTTCGGCCTGGACCATCACCGGCTCGGGGGCGCCGGCTTCCTTGAGGCGTTGGCGGAGGATGTCGGCGTTCTCCTCGCCGCCGGGCTCCTCCTCGCCGAGTTCCTTCTGGATGGCCTTGAGCTGCTCGCGCAGGTAGGCGCGGCGCTGGAAGTCGGAGAACGTGCCCTCCACGTCCTTGCGGAGGCGCTGCTGGATCTCGGCGATCTCGATCTGGCGGGCGATGGCCTCGGCGACGAGGCGCATCCGCTTGAGCACGTCGGTTTCCTCCAGGAGTTCCTGCTTTGGCGCGGTTTCCAGGCTGAGGTTGCCGGCGATCAGGTCGGACAACGGGCCGGGCTCCTCGACGTTGAGGAGGATCAGGCGGGCCTGCTCGGGCACCTCCGGGGAAAGTTCCAGGAGCTTGAGGGCGCTCTCGCGCAGGTTGTTGAAGGTGGCCTTGGCCTCGGGGTCGTCGGCGGGGGCGTTCCGGTCCGGCATCTCCTCGACGGCGGCGCGCAGGAAGGGCTCGGTCTGGGTGAAGCGCGCGGTGCGGACGCGCCGGAGGGCCTGCACGAGGATGACGACGGTGCCGTCCGGCTGGCGCAGGAGCTTGAGCACCTGGCCGACGACGCCGACGGGGAACAGGTCGTCCGGGCCGGGTTTCTCCTGGTCCTCCAGCCGCTGGGAGAAGAGACCGATGAGCTTGGAGCCGGGCAGGGTGTCGTCCACGAGCTTGAGGGCGGTGGGCCGGCGCAGGGTCAGGGGGACGACGGTGCCGGGGAAGACGACGAGCCCGCGGATGGGCAGGATGGGCAGGGTGTCCGGCGTGGCGGGCACGGGTTGGCCGGGGTTGTCCTCGTTGCCCTCGACGATGGCGACGATGTTGGGGGCGGAGGCGCCACCCGCGGGGGTGTCCGGGGGTTCGTCGGAGCGCAGGAGCAGGTCGGAGGGTTTGGGCGGGAGGTCCATGGAACAAAAAACGGTAATGCCTAAACGGCGCGGGCGGGTGGCACGGTTGCGGGAGGAAGTGCCCGCGGAACACGCGGAAGGACGCGGAAGGTTGGGAGAGGAAGAAAATTCTCCTCGTCGTCCCGCTCTTTTTTCCGCGTCCTTCCGCGTGTTCCGCGGGCACTCCTCAACCGTGCGCGCGCAGCGACAGGTGGACCCAGAGCAGGCCGTTGTTGGTTTCCAACCGGACGGAGTTGGGTTCCACGGGGTGGGAGAAACGGAATTCCCGCTCGAAGTCGCCGTGGTCAATCTCCATGACGAGCACCTGCAAGCCCCCGCGGCCGTTGTGCTCCGGCTCGGGCAGGTCGCGCCGGCCGCGCACGAGCAGGCGGTCGGAGGTGATGGTCAACTCGACGCCGCCGGGGTCAATGCCGGCGAGGTCCAGGCAGACGCGCACGCAGTCCGGGCAGCGGTAGGCGTTGGCGGCGGGCTGCCAGGTGGCGGGGTGACGGACCTCGCGGAAGTGCGAGCGGGTGATCTGGTAGGCGACCTCGCCGAGGCGGCCCTCGAGGCGCTGGAGGCGGAGCGTGCGGATGCTCTTGGACATGGCGGAGAAGAAACGCCACGGGAACGAACACCGCAACCGCCGCGGGAGTGTTCAAACGACGCCCAGGGTCGGGAACCGGCGGCCGAGCACCCCGTCGGCGGGGACCCGCAGCCAGCGCTCGAGCACGGTGGCATAGACGGAGCGGAAGTCCGTGGTCCACGCGAGGTCGCCTTGGTTGAGCTGGGTCAGGCTGGGGTGCGGGCCGTGAACGCCGCCCCGGACCCCGCCGCCGAGCAGGAACATCGGGGCCGCCGCGCCGTGGTCGGTGCCGCCGCTGGCGTTCTGGGCGACGCGGCGGCCGAACTCGGAGAAGGTCATCACCAGAACGCGGTTGAAGTTGCCCTGCGCCCGGAGGTCCGCGCAGAACGCGCCGAGGGCCGCGCCGAGCTCGCCGAGCAGGCGCGGGTGGCTGTTGCCCTGGCCCTGGTGGGTGTCGTAGCCGCCCTGGCTGACGTAGTAAACGCGCGTGGGCAGGCCGCCGGCGATCATGCGGCCGACGAGGGACAGGCTCTCGGCCAACCGGCCGGGGGGATAAGGCACGAGCGGACGGACGGTGCGGGAGATGCGCAACACCCGGTCGGAGGCGAGTTGCGCGTCGAGCGCGGTCCGTTCGAGGAAGTCCAGGGAGGAAAGACCGTCGGTGGCAGGATTGCGGCCGCCGCCGGCGATGGCGCCGATGCTGTTGCCCGCGGCGAACGCGGGCACGGGGGAGCGGGGGGCGTTGCGGGTGACGGGTTCGGCGCCCGGCGCCTCGTCGGGCTGGTTGAGCTGGCGGTAGTAGAACTCCGCCGCGCTCATGGCGCCCGGGGGGGATTTGTCGCGGTCGATCCAGCGGAACTGCTCGGGGTTGGCGAAGGACACGCCGGCGGGCTGCCGGGCGTGAAACGCCTGCGGGCTCTCGCCGCCGATGGCCACGCCGACGGTCGGGTCAGCGCCGCGGCAGCAGTTGTCGAAATACGAGCCGAGCCAGCCGTAGGGGCGCGAACGGTCCGCGTCGGCGGCCGTTTGCCAGATCTCGGTGGAGCGGAAGTGCGAGCGGTTCGGGTTGGGGTAGCCGACGCCCTGGACGACGGCGAGGTGGCCGGCGTCGTGCAGCGCCCGCAGCGGCGCGAGGGCGGGGTGGAGGCCGACGTAACCGTCCAGTTTGAGGACCTTTTCGGGGGCAACCCGCAGGGAAGGCCGGGCGCGGTGGTAGGCGTCGTCGGCGTAGGGGACCACGGTGTTGAGCCCGTCGTTGCCACCGGCGAGCTGGAGGACGACAAGGATGGGCGCGTCCTTGCCCGTGACGGTCTGCACGGCGCTGCGCTCCTCGGCCTGGGCGTTGAGGGCGAGGAAGGTGCCGTTGAGGAACGTCGGCAGGGTCCACGCGCACGCGGCGCCGAGGACGGTGGAGCGCAGGAACTCGCGCCGGGTCTGGAGCGTGCGCGGGGTGGCGGGGTCGGGGTGGTCGCTCATGGGAAGGGGGAAAATCTCAAATTCCAAGCACCAAATCCCAAAGAATCGGAACTAAAATTTTGAGAACTGGAAAGGACGGAAAAGCCAGAATTCTGCTTCTTTACCCAACTTTCCTGGCTTCCGACTTTCTCTGCTTTTCTTTGGGATTTGGTGTTTACCTTTGTGTCGAGTTCTTGGCTTTCAGCAGACTTGAAACTGCGGCGTGCTCATCATCAGGTGCAGCAACCCGGTCAGCGCCTCGTCCGTCACCCGCCCGCTGGGCTGGGCCCGGAGGTAGTTGGCAAAAGTTTCCTGTAGCCGCGGCGCGAGCGGGGCGGCGAACAGGCGTTTCCCGAGCGCCTGGATCAGCGCGGCGGGCTGCGCGCGCAGTTCGGCCGGGGCGAGCCGGGCGAGGTTGACGCGCGTGGGGTCGTCGGGCGCGGCGGCGTTCGTGGCCGGGGCACCGCCGGGCCGGCCGTGGAGCAGGGCGCCGGCGAGGTTGTAGCGGGCGAGCAGGGTCGCGGTGGAGATCCACGCCTTGCCGCCGTCCCAGCCCTTCACGCTCGGGGGTTGGAACGGCACCTGGCCCATCTGGCGCAGGGCGTTGAGGAGCACCTGCGGCTGCGGCGGCAGGTCCACCTCCAGGGTCCGCGCCGTCTGGATGAGCCACTGCACGGGGCTCTTGATCTGCGTGCCCCGCGCCCGGTCAGCGTAGAACTCGCGGCTGGTGAACATCTTCACCAGCACCGGCCGCAGCTCGTAACGGGCCGTCCGCAATTCCCCGGCGACCGCCCCGACGACCTCCGGCGCGGGGTTTTCCTCGACGAAATACGCCCAGAGCTTCCGCGCCAGGAGCCGCGCGCAGGCGGGCTGTTCGAGCAACAGGTCCACCACGTCGTCCCCCTGAAAGTTGCCCTGCCGGCCGAGCACGCGCTTGGGGCCGGCGTCGTGCTCCCGGGGCGCGAACCGGAACTCCTCCGTGCGCGGGTCCATCCGGTAGCCGGTGAAGGCGCGGGCGGCCTCGGTCACGTCGAGTTCCGAGTAGTTTCCCTCGCCGAGCGTGAACAGTTCCATCAGCTCGCGGGCGAAGTTCTCGTTCGCCTGCCGGGCGCGGCTCTGTTGGAGGTCGAGCCAGAAGATCATCGCCCCGTCGCGGGACACGGCCTTGGTCAACTCCCCGAATGGCCCGTGGGCGAACCGGCGGAACAGGTCGTTCTGCCGCCACATCAGGAACGCGTCCTGCACCTTCTGCGCGCCGGTGGCGAAGTGGCCGTGCCAGAACAGCGTCAGCTTCTCCCCCAGCGGGTCCGCCGCCGCGGCCATCCGTCCGAGCCACCAGGCGACAAGGTCCGTCAGGTTCTCCTGCTGGTGGCGGCGCTGCTCCCGGCGCACCTGCTGGACGGCCTGGCGGACGTCCGGCGCCGCGCTCTTCTCGAAGTTGCGCTCCTCCCCCTGGCGCCCCCGGCCCTCCCCGGCCCCGCCGCTGAGCATGACGGCCAGGGCCGCCGGGTTGGGGCTGTCCACGGCCGCGAGCAGGGCGGCGTCCCGGACCTGCTCGCGGAACGCCGTCCGGTCCTGCGGCCGCGCCCAGGCGGGGGCCAGCGC
>CAXTFX010000359.1:0-5067 GCA_964243185.1 uncultured Chthoniobacterales bacterium | reverse complement strand
ACGCTGGCCTTGGAGAGCAGGCGGTCGCTGAAGTTCGTCGAGGTCAGCCCGAGCTTGGAAATGTTCACCAGGATGTAGAAGGCCCCGAGCGGGTGCACGGCCGTGAGGTTGGGCATCTTGGCCAACCGGTCATACATGTAGTCTCGGCGCAGGTTGAACTCCTCCCGCATGTCGGTGACGACCTGCTGGTCGCCCGTCAGCGCCGCGATGGCCCCGCGTTGGACGAAGGAGTTCACGTTGCTCGTGAGGTGGCTCTGGATGGAGTCAATGGCCTTGGCGATCTGGTCCGAAGCCCCGAGGTAGCCAACGCGCCAGCCCGTCATGGCGTAAGCCTTGGAGAAGCCGTTGACGGTGATGGTCAGGTCGTGCACCTCCTTCGACAACGACGCGATGGAGACGTGCACGGCGTCGTCGTAAACGAGCTTCTCGTAGATCTCGTCGGACAGGATCAGGATCTCCTCGTCCACGCAGACCTCGGCGATGGCCTGCAACTCCGCCTGGGTATAGACGGATCCCGTCGGGTTGCCGGGGGAGTTGAGGATCACCATCTTGGTCCGGGGCGTCATGGCGTCCTGGAACTCGTCGGCCGTCATCTTCCACTTGTTGGCCTCCGTCGTGGCGACGAACACCGGCTCGGCGCCCGCCAGGCGGACCATCTCCGGGTAGGACAACCAGTAGGGTGCCGGGATGATGACCTCGTCGCCGGGGCCGCAGGTGGCCAGGATGGCGTTGGCGCAGGATTGTTTCGCGCCGTTGGAAACGATGATCTGGCTGCTCTTGTAGGCGATCCCGTTGTCGTTGGCGAACTTCAGCGTGATGGCCTCGCGGAGTTCCGGCAACCCGGCGCTGGGGGTGTATTTCGTGAACCCCTCGTTGAGCGCCGTGATGGTGGCCTCTTTGATGTGTTCGGGGGTGTCGAAATCCGGTTCGCCGGCGCCGAAGCCGCAGACGTCCTGGCCGGCGGCCTTCATGGCTTTGGCGCGGCTATCAATGGCCAACGAGAGGGAGGGGGTAATGGCGGCGGTGCGGGCAGCGAGGTCCATATGGGAGAAGGATGAAGGTTGAAGGTTGAAGGTTGAAGGAAAGGCAGTCGGAGAGGGAGAAGGCGAATCGCGAGGGACGAAGGGGGAGGTAATTTTGTCTGCCTTCATCCTTCATCCTTCATCCTTTCAACGGGCCGTAGGCTTTTTCGATCAACGGGCGGAAGTCGTTTTCGGTGATGCGGATGAGGCCCATCTCACGCCGGGCGTTCTCGGGGGCGTCGGAGGCGTGGGCGGCGTTGACCATGATGTTGACACCGAACTCCTTGCGGATCGTGCCGAAGCCGGCCTTGCTGGGGTCCGTGGGGCCGAGGACCTCCCGGATCTTCCGCACGGCATCCACGCCCTGATAGACGATGGCGACGCACTTCTCCGTGCCAGGGGCGGCTTTTTCCGCGTCGGTCTTGCAGTCCGACGGGCGGCGGCCGGCCATGAACTGGACGATGGTTTCCCAGTTGTGCCGACCGTTGAGCGGCCCGAGCAGGTCGCCGAGCTGCTTCTCGATCTCCGCGGGCAGGGCGAAGCTCAACTCCTGCTCGATGGCCAGCTTGGCGCGGGCGCCGGTCGGGCCTTTGAGCTTATCCTGGAGCACGTCGAGGACGGGGCCGTAGAACTCCTCGGCCTGGGCGACGGACATGTGGAACACCTTGAAGCCTACGATGTTCAGCCCCGTGCGCGAGAACAAATCCATGACTTGGCCGGGCCGGGCGTTGGGGAAGCGAAAGTTGTCGGGCTTGATGAGCACGAGCGTGTTCTGGACCTCGGCGCCGGCCGGGTGGGGGACCACGTCGGCGAGCAGGCCGCCGTCCGTGTCCGACAGGCCGGCGAGAAGTTGGAGGTCGGCGGCGGCGGCCTCGGGCGTCGGCGCGGCGAGGACGGCGGGCTCGAAATACGGCGGGCGACCGTCGTTTTCGACGTAATCGCCGTAGGTGTCGCGGATGGTTTCCCCGGCCGTGCGCTCGTGGACGATGTGGCCGACGGTGTGAAACACCTTGTTCACGGCGTCCGCCCCGCGGAAGACGAGCAGGAGCGCGCGCTGGCGGCGGCCCTCGGCGTCCGGGCCGAAGTGCCGGACGACGTAGTCGCGGATGAGCCCCTGAGTGGCGCGGTGGCGGGGATTGGCCTCGCTCGGCACGACGGCGCGGGCGGCGAACGCCTCGGCGCCGTCCTGGTGGAAGGCAAACATCCGGCCGGCGACGAGGTCGAGCCCGGTGCGCGAGAGCAGGCGGCCCAGGATGCCACCCGTGCGCGACTTACGCATGGAATACGGGGTGATGAGCACGTAGGCGAGTTGGTCGTTGGCAGAGGACATAATGAAAAAGCCCGCGCCGGGAGCCGTGCTCTCAGCGCGGGCGTGATTTGCAACGGTCGGCGGGAAGTCCGACCACGGCACGGCGGGACGCGCAACTTAGGGAAGCCGCGGGGAGCGTCAACGCTTTTTGACGACGCCGCGCGTCTCCCGGCGGCTCAACCCCTCGGCGCGAGGAGGATCGGCCCCTCGGGCTTCGCAGGCGAACCGCCGTCGCGCTCCAGGCTGATGGCAAAGGCGGCGACCTGGGCCACCGGGGCCACGGGGTGAAACCCCACGCGCGCGGCGCCGCTGGCGTCCACGTGGACCACGCCGGCGCTGACCGGCCCCTGGTCGCCAGCGCCGATGGCCCAGAGCTGGTAGTCCTTGCCGGGCGCTGGCGCGGGCAGGCCAGTGAGGCGTAACACGCCGTGCTGGCTGACCGGTTCCCACGCCACGGTGGCCCGCGCGCTCGGCGGTCCCTGCTCGCCGGCGGCGAGGGAGAACAGAGAAAGTTGCGACAACGGGTCGGCGGCCCGCACCTCCGCGAGTTGGTCACGCAGTTGAACCTGCTCGGTGTTCAACTCGGCGAGTTGCCCGCGCAGGCGCGTCTGCTCGTTGACGAAATAGCCACACGTTGCCAGCAAGGAAGCGGCGACCGCCCACGGCACCCAGGCGGGCAGGCGGAAGGGGACGACCTTCGCGCCCTTGGGCTTCACCGCCGGGTTCTCCCTGGCAATCTCGCCAAGAACCCGCGCCCGGAGCGCGGGGGGCGGCGTGGCGACCGGCGCCCCGAGCGCGAGCGCGGCGGCGGCCTCCCGCAGCGACCGCGCGAGGTCGCGCAGTTCCGCGTCGGCATCCATCGCGCGCTCGAGGCGCTCGGCCTCGTCGGCCGGCAGCAGCCCGAACGCGTGGAGCGCGGCTTGGTCCTGTTGTTCCTCGGAAATCATGGGCGGGGCGCCTCCAGGCGGTCGCGGAGCTTCAGCAGCCCGCGGCGAATGCGGGCTTTGATCGTGCCCAGAGGTTGCTCCAGGCGGGCGGCGATCTCGTGGTGGCTCAGGTCGCCGAAAAATGCCATTTCGATGGCTTGACGCTGCTCGCTGGGTAGCGCCTCCAGGACTTGACGCACGGAGGCCGCTACCTCGTTGTTACTGGTGACATCCGCCGCGTCCGGCTCGCCAGATGCCTGTTCGGGGGTGGGGAGAAGCGGATTTTCACCCGAATCCGGCTCGGGCGCGAGCAGCCGCAGGCGCCGGCCGCGGGCGCGGAGCCGGTCTATGACCTTACCGCGGGTCAGGTGAACGGCCCAGCCGAACACGCTGGAGCGGGCGGCGTCGTAGTGCGGGGCGCGCCGCCAGATCAGCACGCAGGATTCCTGCAAGGCGTCCTCGGCCTCCGCGGCGTCACCGATCATCCGCAGGCACAGCGCATAGAGCGGGCCCGAGAGCCGGTCGTAGAGCGCGGCGAAGGCCGCCTCGTCGCCACCCGCGGCGCGGATGAGCAAACTCCGGTCCGCGGCTTGTTGGGGGGATTCTTCGGGGGACATGACCGCGGCGCGGCGCTACGGGACGGGATTCGGGGCGGCCATCGTTAACGGCATCCGGCGCTCGCCACAAGGGGAAGAAACGGAGGCGGGCGGCACGGCGGGAATTCGCCAGTGCCGCCCGGGGCTGGGAACGAAGTTGGGGCCTACTGCCGTCAGGGCATCAGCACGGTGTCCACGACGTGGATGACACCGTTGGATTGCATCACGTTGGCGATAGTCACGGTGGACACGCCGCCCTTGGCGTCCTTGAGCTCGAGCTTGTCGCCCACCATCATCGCCGTCAGGCCCTCGCCGTTGACGGTTTTGAAGGTGACCTTGCCGCCGCCGGCCTGGATTTTCTTGGCGATTTTCGCGGCCGTCAGATTCCCCGCCACGACGTGGTAGGTGAGAATCTTGGTCAGGGTCGCCTTGCTCTCGGGCTTGACGAGGGTGTCCACCGTGCCGGCGGGCAGCTTCTTGAAGGCGGCGTCGGTCGGCGCGAACACGGTGAACGGCCCCTTGCCCTTCAACGTTTCGACCAGCCCGGCGGCCTTCACGGCGGCGACCAGGGTGGTGTGGTCCTTGGAATTGACGGCGTTGTCAATGATATCCTTGTTGGCATACATCGGCGCGCCCCCGACCATCGGGTTTTCGGCCTTGTCCTTGGCGTGGGCGCTGGTAGCGGCCAGGCCGGTGAAAAGGGCCAGGGTGAGGAGGGTGGATCGAAACAGTTTCATGGCAGGGTTTTATAAGTTTGGCAGGCGTCCACCGCCGGCCGCCACGGTGAGGTGGGCAGCCAAGCGTTGCGGAACAGGAACATATCCGCCGCGAACGGCCGGTTGGATGCGGGCAGCCCCGGGGCGCGAGCGCAAAAGACCCGGACGCGGCACGGGGCCACGTCCGGGTTGTTAGAACAGGTTGTCAGGAATTAACAACCGTTTGCCGACCCGCGCCGTTGCCCAGGCCGCCGTCGGGCGTGTTGGCGCCCTGCATGGCGGCGTCGCGGTCCTTCATGGCGGCGCGGCGGGAGAACTTGACCCGGCCCTTCTCGTCTACGCCGATGCACTTGACGGGAATCATGTCCCCGATGCGCACCACGTCTTCGGTCCGGTTGACGCGGCGGTCCGCCAGCTCGGAGATGTGGACCAGACCCTCCTTGCCGGGGAGCACTTCCACGAAGCAGCCGAACTCCTTCACCGAGACGACGCGGCCGT
>CAXTFX010000358.1:0-5076 GCA_964243185.1 uncultured Chthoniobacterales bacterium | reverse complement strand
GAGTGCAGGACGTCGAGTTTGTTGTTCAGGTTGGTGGAAAGCCCCCGGATGTTGGCCAACTGCTGACGCAGGGGGTTGTCCTTGGAACTGCGGGAAAGGCTCTCCACCTCGCCGAGCAGATGTTTGACGGCGAGCTTGTGGGCGAGGTTTTCCTTCTGGAACTCCGCGATGGCTTGCAGCAGCAGCCTGGCGTCCACGATCTTTAGCGAGGCGAGCGTCTTGGCGTGCCGTGCTACCTGGTTGACGTGCTGGGTTAGGGGTTGGTCTAGGAGGTTGAGCTCCCTGAGGATCGACCCGATTCGCGCGGCGTTTGGCGGCATGAGCTTAGGTTCCTTTCCGTGGCGCTACCCACCCTCGACTTGGGGCTGACGAGGGAACAAGGAAGCTTGAAGCATAGGGCGTCAGCGTCGCCAAGGGAAAAACTCCCGACGAGACGCCCCCGGAGCGTTGGACGTTGCCGGCGGAGCCCCTGCTTTCACGAGTCTGCACGAAATTACTTGAAATTACATGGAATCTCTGACTCCTTGGGTGGCCCACTACTCTCCCATCCACCAGCATGAACCCGCCGGCCAAACCCCTGTTGATCCTCATCGCCGGCCCGTATCGCTCGGGCACGAACGACGATCCCACCCGGCTGGCCGCCAACCTGCGCGCCTTGGAAGCGCACGCGCTGCCGCTCTGGCGTGCCGGCCACATCCCGATGATCGGTGAGTGGGTGGCCTTGCCCATCATCACCGCGGCGGGCGGCGAGCACATCGCCGACGCCGTGCACCAGGAGTTCCTCTACCCCGTGGCCCGGCGGCTCATCGCGCGTTGCGACGCGGTGCTGCGCGTGCCCGGCGAGTCGAAGGGGGCAGACGAGGACGTGCGCCTGGCCCGCGGGCGCGGTCTGCCCGTTTACCACCACGTTCACGAGGTGCCCCCGGCCGCGCTGCCCCATGTCTGAGCCCCGTTTACCCCTCCCCGGGCACCTGCGCGTGCATGCCGTCGTGACCCTTTCGGCCGATTGGGGCGTGCTCCAGAAGACCACCTTCGAGCTGCGCCGGCGCGATGGCACCTGGCAGACCCAGAGCCGCGAGACCTACGACCGGGGCAACGGGGCGACCATCCTGCTCTACCACCGCGGCCGGGGCACCGTGGTCCTGACCCGCCAGTTCCGGCTGCCGGTTTACGTCAACGACTCGGCCGACGGGATGCTGATCGAAGCCCCGGCGGGGTTGTTGGACCGGGAGGACGCCGAAAACTGCATCCGGCGCGAGGCCCAGGAGGAAACCGGCTTCCGCGTCGGGACGGTGCGCCGGCTCTTCGAGGTTTACATGAGCCCGGGCTCCGTCACCGAACGGCTGGCCTTCTTCGCCGCCGAATATGAACCCCAGCCGGCCGGGTCGGGCGGGGGCAACCCCGCGGAGGGCGAGGACATCGAGGTGCTCGAAATCCCCTTCCAACGCGCCTGGGACATGGTCGCGCGGGGGGAGATTCAGGACGGCAAAACTCTTCTACTCCTCCAGCACGCCCGGTTGACGGGTCTGCTCGATGGAACCCCGCAACCCGGGTGAGCGCGGACGGACTGGACGCTACCGCGCGAACCGCGCGAAAATCTCGTTCGCCTCCGCCAGCGTCTCCTTCGAGCCGATGTCGAACCAAGTTCCCTTCACCGGGTAGGTGTGAACGGGCACGCGCGTGTAGAGCCACTGCACGAAGCGGCCGGGCTGGTCCGGGTTGTTGCCTTCCTGAATGTAGGTGTCCAGCATCAGCACGGTTTCCTTCGAGTAGTAATACAGGGCGATGCCCGTGATGGTGCCCGTCGGGTGGGCGGGTTTCTCCTCGAACTTCGTGATCCGGCCGTCGGCGTCGAGCGTGAGGTTGTTGTATTTCTTGATGGCCTCCAAATCCTGCACGTCATAGGTGCCGAGCACGGCCTGGCGGTCCCGGGTGGCCTCGGCAAAGTCCGAGAGCGGCTCGGAGAACAGGTTGTCGCCGGCGACGACGAGCAGGTCGTCGTGGGCCAGTCCCTCGCGGTTCACGACGAGGTGGAGGTCGCCGAGGGCCCCGAGCTTGTCCGCGTCGGAGGTCGAGCCGTCGTCCACGATGGTGAACTTCCGGTCCGGCTGCTTCTTGGCGTAACCGTCGGCCCACGTTTGGAAATCCGCGGCGAACTTGTGGTTGGTCACGACATAAACCGTTTCGATGCCCGGCACCGGGGCGAGGTTGTCCAGGACCCATTCGAGCATTGGCTTGCCGGCGACCTCGAGGAGGGGCTTGGCCTTGGTCAGGGTCAGGGGATAGAGGCGGGTGGCGTAGCCCGCGGCGAGGATCAGAACGTTCATGGGACGTGGTTGGGGTTGAGCGGGTAAGTTCGGGCCGGCAGTGTTCCCCTGACCCCCGGTGAACGGCAAGCGCAAACGGCAGCAATAATTTTCCGTTGAGTCCACCGGGGAATGCCCGGATGCTAGCAGCCCCAACCCTTTTCCGCCTTCCGCCATGACCCGCTTAACCGACCGCCAACAGGAAGTCCTCGATTACCTGGAAACCCGCCTGCGCCAGAGCGGGCTGATCCCCTCCACCCGCAAGCTGCAACAGCACTTCGGCTTCGCCAGCCAGACGGCGGCCGTCAACCACCTGCGCGCCCTGGAGCGCAAGGGCGCCATCAAGCGGCTCGCCGGCAAGGCCCGCGCCGTGCGTCTCGCCGCCCGGCCCGGCCGGGTCCGGGGCCGCGGGAACAACGCCCTCGGCGGCGGCCCGAGCCCCACGTTCGACGGCGCCCTGCCGCCCGCGCCTGGCCGCGGCGAGCGCGTGTCGCACATTCCCATCTTCGGGCAGATCCCCGCCGGCATGGCGGCGCCCGCCGACGGCGTGGTGGAGCGGGGCACCGAGGAGGAGGGCAGCGTGTCCATTGACCTCAAGGCGCTCGGCGTGCCCCAACGCGGGCGCACCTTCGCCCTGCGGGTGCGGGGGGATTCCATGACCGGCGCGCACCTGCTCGACGGCGACCTCGTGATCCTCGAAGCCCGCGAGCCGAAGCGGGGTGACATCGTCGCCGCGTTGATCGACGGGGAAACCACCCTCAAGCGCTTCGAGTGCGACGAGCGCGGGCGCCCGCTGCTCCGCCCGGAGAACCCGGCTTACCCCACCCTGCGCCCCGCCCGCGACCTGACCGTCCAAGGCGTGATGATCGCGATGGTGCGCCCCGGGGCCTCTTAGAAATCGAGGTCCCCACATGGGCAACTTTACCCTCGGCCATTCCCCCGATCCTGACGATGCGTTCATGTTCTACGCGATGGCGGAGAACAAGATCGACCTGCGTGGACACCAGTTCGAGCACATCCTACAGGACATCCAGACCCTGAACGAGCGGGCCACGCGCGGGGAACTCCACCTTTCGGCGGTTTCCATCCACGCGCTAGCCTACGTTCTGGACAAATACGCCCTGCTCCCCAGCGGGGCCAGCATGGGGGACGGCTACGGGCCGCTCGTCATCACCCTGCCGGCGGCCGAGCCACCGCCGCCCGCGGCGGACCACAAGGCGATCCGGGCATGGTTGAAGGGGAAAACGGTCGCCATCCCCGGGCGCATGACCAGCGCGTTCCTGTCGCTGCGGCTCTACCTGGAGGACACGGAGTGCGAGTTCGTCTTCGTGCCCTTCGACCAGATCTTCGACGCCGTGCGCCGGGGGGACGCCGCGGCGGGGCTGCTCATTCACGAGGGCCAGTTGACCTATGCCGCCGAGGGATTCTCGCCCATCGTGGACCTCGGCGTGTGGTGGAAAGACCAGACCGGGTTGCCCCTGCCGTTGGGCGGGAACGTCGTTCGCAAGGACATCGAGCGACCCCTGCGCCGGGAACTGGCCGAAATCCTCGCCGAGAGCATAGACTACGGCCTGCGGCACCGGGCGGCGGCCGTGACCCACTCCATGCCGCTGGCGCGCGGGCTGGACGAGGGATTGGCGGACAAATTCATCGGCATGTATGTCAACGACCTGACGCGCGATTACGGCGACGTGGGCCGGCGCGCCGTCCACGAGTTCCTGCGCGCCGGCAGCGAGGCGGGTTTCATCCCGGCGCCGGTGGAGTTGGAGTTCGTGGAGATGTAAGACCGGAAGGAGGTGCCCGCGAAACACGCGAAAGAAAGGCCGGAAAACAAAAGGGACGTTCTTTCTTGCCTTTTCCTTTCGCCTCTTTTCGCGTGTTTCGCGGGCACCTCTTTCCGGCTCTCCCCATCCGCGGCTAAGTGCTCATCCGGTCAACCCCGCCGGATGCCTTGGGAGGGACCCGCCCCGTCGGGGCCGCGCCCGCGCGGCGGACGGCACGGAGGCCGTCCCTCCCGGCCGCCAGCGGCGTTAACCGCATAACTTCTAAATTCATCTCCATGTCCGCCGCGGCCTTTGACGTTGCCCTCGCCGCTGATTTTTCCACCCCGGGGCCGTCAGCGATGCGGGCGGAGGTGCGGGCGTTGTTCTTCCTGGCGTCCTGGTTGGAGAACGTGCCCCGGCGCCTGCGCGAAGCCTGTCCGCTGCACCTCGCCTGCGTCGGGGCGCCCGCGCCGGAAAGCGTCGCCCGGCTGGCCGTCCGGGCGGGGGCGCGGGTGAGCGCGCACGAGCCGTGGCTGGTCCCCACGGGGGTGGGCAAACGGCCGCTGCACCGGCTCCGCGCGTTGGAAGCCGGACCTTTCGCCACCGGCCGGGTGCTGCTGCTCGACGCGGGGGCGCTCGTGGTTGCCGAGCCGTTCACGCTCCTGGCGGCGTCGGTGCCCGCGGGCGGGCTCGCTTCCTCGCCGTCCGACCGGCCGCCCGTGCCCGAGGGCGTTTGGCCGGGCCTTTATCGCGCCGTCGGGCTGGAAGCCCCGGCGAACCGGCTGCGCTCCCTGCGCGCGGAACTCGAATTACCCCCGCGCGACGGCCCGCCCGCGTTCGAGGGACAAGCGGTTCAGGCCGCGGCCATGTTCCCTTGTTACGATCCCGCCGTCCTGCTCTTGCCCGCCCGCGCGGCCGGGGTCCTGCGGGAACTCTGGCCCGACCACCTCGACCGCGTCGCCGCCGCCCTGGTCCGGGAACCGGGTCTCCCGGAGGACCAACGCCGC
>CAXTFX010000357.1:0-5080 GCA_964243185.1 uncultured Chthoniobacterales bacterium | reverse complement strand
GGAGGGCATCCAGCCCAACGTCATTGACCAGATCGGCGAGGCCATCAAGCGGCTTCGGCACGAGGGCGCGATGAGCATCCTGCTCGTCGAGCAATACCTCGATTTTTGCCGGGAACTGGCGGACGACTTCGCCATCCTCGACCGCGGCGCCGTCGTCGCCCGCGGCCCCGTGGCCCGGCTGACCGACGAGGTGGTGCGCGCGCACCTGACGGTGTAAGGAAACTCACCCGCCCCCCTGTGCAGCTCATCCGCGATCACCTCCACGACTGGGACCGCGCGCTGCCCCGCGTCCCCTTGACCGTCGAACGCTTGACCCTGCCCAAGCGCCGCTGGCGCGGGACGGCGGCGGACGGCGCGGAGTTCGGTTTCGACCTCGAACACCCCCTCGCCGATGGCGATGTGTTCTTCCAGTCCGTCGCGGCCGTCTATCAACTCCGCCAGCGCCCCGAACCCGTGCTCGAAATCGCGCTCGGGGCGGACCCCGCGGCGGCCGCGCAACTCGGCTGGCGCCTGGGAAATTTGCACTTCCCCCTCGCCGTGGCAGGGGACGACCTGGCGCTCGCCGTGGACGACCCGGCCGTGCGGGGGATGCTCGCGCGGGAACGCATCCCGTTCACCCCCGCCGAGCGGGTGTTCCGGCCGATTTCCGGGGGACATGGACACGCCCACGGGCATCATGGACACGCCCACTGACGGCGACCGCTGGGCCTGGCTGCCGCTGCTGCTCCAGACCACCGACGCCACGTTCCCGACGGGGGCTTACGCGCACTCCTTCGGCTTCGAGGAGGCCGTCCGGCTCGGGCTGGTGCGCGACGAGACCACGCTCGGGGACTTCCAACGCGAGCACGTCATCCCCACCCTGGCGGAGTTTGAGCTGCCTTACCTACGGTTCGCCTGGACGGTCGCCCGGAGCGGCGACCTCGCGGAGACCGCCGCGCTCGACGCGGAACTCGGCGCGGGCAAGCTGGCACGCGAGACCCGCGAGGCCAGCGCCGCGCTCGGGGTCCGCCGGCTGAAGGCGTTGCGCCTGCTCCACCCGGAGGACGCGCGGTTAACGGCGCTGGCGGCGGACGTCGCGGCGGGGACCGTGGCCGGGCACCACGCCGTCGTCTGCGCGTTCGGGGCCGCGGCGGCGGGCGTGCCGTTGCGCGCGGCGTTGTCGGCGTATTTCTACGGGAGCGTCGCCGGGGTTTGCACCGCCGCCCCGAAGCTCCTGCGCATCGGCTCCGACGGCTGCCAGCGCGTCCTCGCCGCGGCCGGGCGCGAGGCGGAGACGGCCGTGGCCCGCTCGCTTGAAGTCCCGCGGGAGGACGCCGGCTGGTTCGACCCGCTGCTGGAGATCGCCAGCATGAGACACGAACGCGCTGGGGAGCGGCTGTTCATCTCTTAAAACAATGCTGGGATTGTAGTCTCACCAAGGGAGCTCCCAAGGCATCGGACCATGGAATGGTCACCCATAGGGCCGGCAAACTGCCCGCCGATGGTCCCTTATTTGTTGTCATCGGTGCCCGCGTCGCTCTCGCCCAACTCACTTGGGGCCCCGCGAGGTGAGAGGGCTATAAACTTCAAGCCGTCGTCCACGAATCTGCCCTTGCGCGGTGGCAGCGCCGGCTTGCTGGTTGCCTTGGGCGGCTCATCAGGTCCGTGCAGGTCCCAGGCGCGCGGATCGTCAATGATGTCATTGCCGATGAGGTCGAGCAGGGTCCACTGCTTGGCCAGCCGCAGGTGTTTCGGGTGGTAGGTGCGGTAGGTGGACACGGGCAGGGCGTCCGCTCCTGTGACCCGAGCCAGTTTGTTGATAGCTTGGTCCCGCAACGGCTCGAAGGTGGCCCCGGAAAAGAGCTCTTTGATGACCTCGTCGCGGGTGGGGCCGGTCAGGAAGATGACGACGGACGGCTCCAGGATGCGGACCTGGGCGGCCAGGACCCGGAGACCAAGCAGCCACTGCTTCAGTTGTTGGTCTTGGGGCGGTTTGCGCCCCTGATCGCAGGGCCACACGTTGCTCCAGGCGTAGTCGAGTTGGCCCACGTAGCCCAGGATGCGCTTGACCCCCCGGAAGAAGGGCCGGCCGCCAGGCTTGGCTTTGCGTGCGCCCAGGAAGTCGTCGTAAAGCTTTTCTAGCCCGTTGGCGATCTCTTCGACCGGCCGGCCCGCCAGCTCGGCGACGGTCGTCATGCCCTTCGGGCCCCAGCCACTAGTCTCCTGGCCGACGACGAGCACCTTAACCCGGGCATAGGGATAGCCCGCCGGCACCCGCAGGAGCAGGGGAGCCGAGAGTTCCGCCGCCGCCGGCAACTCCTCCATTCTTTCGACCAATTCTGCCAGCAGTGCGCGGTTAAGAAGGCCCATGCGCTCAATCATGGTTTCCGCGTGGTCCCCGTCGCCTCGCCCGAGCTTCTCGGCGATGGCGGCAAAGACCACGCCTAGCCGCTCGTAGTCTATCCCGGCGTCGGCCATGTGTGATCGGCGATCCACGAAGAAAGCGTAGGTGCGCAACCGGGTCAGGGACAGGTCGCGGGGGGACTGGCCCGCCCCCAGTTCCCGTTCAATCTGACGGCCGATGCGACCACACACCTCGGCACTGCCCCAGTAGCCGTAGCCGTCGAAGGATTGGCAAAAGGCTTTGACCACCGCGTCGTTGTGCCCGGTAACCTCGGCGGGCACATCGCTCGGGGTGAGTTCCACGTCTGGGGTGGGAAGAGGGGCATCGCGTAAAGGCATGGTGCGCACGATACATTAAGCGGGGCAAAAAGGTTGGCGGCAGTCCATTTTTGCTTCCCGTTCGTTGCGCCGGAGCGGCTATGGTCCTCGGATGAACCGACCCCTCCGCATCGGCATCGGCGGCCCCGTCGGCAGCGGCAAGACCATGCTCGCGCTGCGGCTCTGCCAGTGGCTGCGCGACGAGCTTTCCCTCGCCGTCGTCACCAACGACATCTACACCCGCGAGGACGCCGAGTTCCTCGTCCGGGAAATGGCCCTGCCCGCCGACCGCGTCCTCGGCGTGGAAACCGGCGGCTGCCCGCACACGGCCATCCGCGACGACCCCTCCATGAACCTGGCCGCCATCGCGGACCTGGAGACGCGCCACCCGGACCTGCGGCTCATCCTCGTGGAGAGCGGCGGGGACAACCTGAGCGCCACGTTCTCCCCGGAGTTGGTGGACGCCTTCATCTACGTCATTGACGTGGCCGAGGGCGACAAGATTCCCCGCAAGGGCGGCCCGGCCATCCGCCACAGCGACCTGCTGCTCATCAACAAGACGGACCTGGCCCCGCACGTCGGCGCGGACCTCGGCGTGATGGCGCGGGATTCCAAGCGGATGCGCGGCGAGCGGCCGTTCCTGTTCGCCGACCTCCGCTCGGGGAAGGGAAAGGACGAGCTCCTGGCGTGGCTGCGCCGCGAACTGCTCTTCGCGTGACGACGACGACCCGGCTCGACGGCGGGCTCGACCTGCTCTGCGCCGTGGACGCGCGCGGGCAGAGCGTGTTGCGGCGCCAGTGCTTCCGCGCGCCGGTCCACCTCTCCAAGCCGCACCACGACGCCGGGGCGCTGGTCGTCAACGTCGTAAACCCGACGGCCGGCCTCCTCGCGGGCGACCGGCTGCGGGTGCGCGTCGAGGTCGCCCCGGGCGCGCGGCTCGTGCTGACCACCCCGAGCGCCACGCGGGTCCACACGATGCGCGGGGACGGTTACGCGGAAACCCGGCAGGAATTTCGCGTGGCCGCCGGGGGCAGCCTGGAATCCTGGCCCGAGCCGCTGATCCCGCAACGCGGCGCCCGCTACCGCCAGCGCACGGCCATCGCGCTGGCACCCGGCGCCGAGCTACTGTTCCTGGAAACGGTGGCGCCGGGGCGGGTGGCGTCCGGGGAGGCGTTCGAGTTCAGGGAGTTGAGCTGGGCCACCGACCTCCGGCTGGGGGGGCGGCTGCGGGTGCGGGAGCGTTACCGGATCACCCTCGGGCACACGGCGCTGCGCGCCTTGCGGGAGCGGTTTCCCACGGGCTACTGGGGGAGCGCGTTCCTCGCCTCACCGGGGCTCGCGGTGGGTTCGCCCTGTTGGGATGCCCTGCACGCGGAACACGGGCCAGACCATTGGGTAGGCGTGTCCGCGGTCGCCCCGGAGGTTTTCGTCGTCAAGCTGGTCGCCGCGGACAGCCTGGCGCTGCGGCGGGTCTGCCGCGCGTTGCGGGCGCACGTTTACGCCGCGCTGAACCGGTGCCCGCCCGACCTGCGGCGCGGGTTTTGACGGGGGGAGCGAGCCAGCGGCGTCCGCTCAGGTTGCCGCCGCCTCCAGGGCCGCGGGGCGCTCCGGCCGGGCGCGGCGGGCGGCGGCCCGGGCGTCCAGGCCCGCCTTGGAGAACACCAGGCGCTTGCCGTCCATCAGGTCCGCGCGCTCGGCGAACACCCTGCCGATCTCCTCGGTGTAGAGCTGGCCGTCGAGCTGCTTGTTCAGGCTGAAGATGATACGCCCGTCCGGGGTCAGCCGCTCGGCGAGGTGGTCAATCAGAAAGGCCCAATCCCCCCCGCGCCACATCTCGTCCTCCCGGTCGAAGTCGTTGAAGCAGATCATCCACGCGGTGATGAGGTCGAACTTACGCCCGCCGAAGTCCGGCAGCGGGACCTGCTTACGCACGGGCTGGCCCAGGCGCGGCACCCCGAACAGGCGCACGAGGTCGGTAAAGATCGGGTCGGAGTCCAGGTCCATGCCCTGCACGCGGGCGCCGAGCTGTTTGCAGACGTAGAGGAAGAACCCCGCCCCGCAGCCCAGGTCGAGCACGTCGCGCGGCGGCTCGTTGACCAGGCCGAGCTCGTAGGCGTAGCGGACGTTGAGCGCCAGCCACTTCTCCACGTCGAGATACTTGGTCCAAAACGACTGCTGCCCGTCGGCATACATCCGGCGGATGCGGGCCAGTTCGGCGGCGTCCACCCCTTCGAGGATGTGCTCGGGCGTGAGCCGGCGCTGGCGGTCGGCCCGGGCGCGGCGGGACCCGCGGTGGGGATCTGCCACCAACGGGTGCGTGGCCTGACCTCGTATCGCGCGCTGCTCGGCGACGCCTCGGCGCAGGTGATGCTGCTGGTCA
>CAXTFX010000356.1:0-5087 GCA_964243185.1 uncultured Chthoniobacterales bacterium | reverse complement strand
CGATCACCGCTTCACCAAGCTCCGCCCCGAGCACGCCGCCCTGCTGCTCATTGACCATCAGGTCGGCACCATGAACTTCGGCTTGGCCGACCTCGACCCGGTCAACCTGCGTAACAACACCCTCTGGCTGGCCGAGGCGGCGAAGGTGTTCGGGCTGCCCGTCATCCTCTCCACCTCCAACCCGCACGGGGCCAACGGCCCGCTGTTTCCCGAACTCGTCGCCACCCTGCCCGACGCGCCGATCATTGACCGCATGGTCATTGACGCCTGGCAGGACCCGAAGTTCGTCGAAGCGGTGAAGGCCACCGGCCGCCGTCAGCTCATCATGGCCGGGGTGACGGCCGACGTCTGCCTGACCTTCCCGGCCGTCGGCGCCGCGGGCGAGGGCTTTGACGTTTACGCCGTCATGGACGCCTCGGGCACCGTCAACGCCCACGCCCTCCAGGCCGCCATGTTCCGCATGAGCCAGGCCGGGGTCAAGATCGCCAACACCAACATGGTCGTCGCCGAGCTCCAGCGCGACTGGAGCCTGCCCACGGGGGCGGCCACCGGCGCCATCTACGCGAGCCGGGTGCCCAACTTCGGGCACATCTTCCACCAGCTCCAACAGGCTGCCTCCAAACGCTAGGACCCACCACCGGTGCCAACCAACGACCTGCTCCGCGACGAGGCGGAAATCCGCACCCTGGTGGCGCGTTTCGGGGACGCGGCCACGCGCAACGATCCGGCCGCGTTCCGCGCGCTCTGGACGCCCGACGCCGAATGGCGGATCGGCGAGCCGTTCCCGCTGCAAATCATCGGGGTGGAGAAAATCGAGACCGCGTTTAACACCCTCATGGGCCAATGGGAGTTCTTTGCCCACCTGCCCGCCTCCGTCCTGGTGGACGTGGCCGGTGACACGGCCCGCGCACGCTGCACGGTCGAGGAGATCGGGCTGAACACCGCGACCGCGAAGTCCTACCACAACGTGGCGCTCTACCACGACGAGCTGCGCCGCCGCGAGGGTCGCTGGCTCTTCTCCTCGCGCTCCTACCAATACCTCTGGCTGGACGACCGCCCGGTGAGCGGCCGGACGTTCCCCGCCTCCCGCCCGGGGGCGACGGCTCCGGCCACGGCGGCCACGCCCTGAAAAAAGGGTTAATCCTCAACGCGCGTTCGCGGCAGCGCGCGTTGGCCTCTTTCTACGAGGTCCTCTCCGCCTGAACCGAGTTTATGGAAACCCCATCCCAATCCCCCGTCCCGCCGCTGCTCGCTGCCGACCGGATCGTTTCCGGCGAGGTGGAAATCACGCTGACGGTCAACGGCCAACCCCGCCGCTTCGCCATCGAACCCGGCACGACCCTGGTGGACGCCATCCGCGACGGCCTGGCCATGACCGGCACCAAGGTCGGCTGCGCCCACGGCCAGTGCGGCGCTTGCACCGTGCTGGTCAACGGCGAACGGCGCTACTCCTGCCTGACCCTGGCCATCATGCACGACGGCGCCGCGATCACCACCATCGAGGGCGTCGCCGGGCCGGACGGCGCGTTGCACCCGCTCCAGGCCGCCTTCATCGCGCACGACGCCTTCCAGTGCGGCTTCTGCACGCCCGGCCAGATCATGAGCGCCCTCGGCTTCCTCGGCGAGGGCGAGCCGTTGACCGAAGCCTCCGTGCGCGGCGCCTTGAGCGGCAACCTTTGCCGTTGCGCCGCCTACCAGCACATCGTCACCGCCGTCCGGGAGGTCGGGCAATCGGCGGCCCACGCCTGAACCAACCATGACCCCCATGCGTTACGTCCGGGCTGCCGACGCCGCCGGCGCCCTGCGGCTGAAGACCGGCGGCGGGGACGACGGCCTGTTCATCGCCGGCGGCACCAACGTCGTGGACCTGCTCACCCAGCGGGCCATCCACCCCGGCCTGCTGGTGGACGTCAGCCGCGTGCCCCACCGCGGGATCACCCCCGGCCCCGGCGACGGCCTGAGCCTGGGCGCCCTGACCACCCTCGCCGCCGTCCTCCGCCACGAGGGCGTGCGCCGCTGCTTTCCCGTCCTGGTCGAGAGCCTGCTCGCCAGCGCCACGCCGCAGTTGCGCCACGCCGCCACCGTCGGCGGCTGCCTGCTCCAGCGCACCCGCTGCTCCTACTTCCGCGACCCGACCTGGGCGTGTAACAAGCGCCAGCCCGGCGCCGGCTGCGACGCCCTCCGCGGGTTCAACCGCAACCACGCCCTCTTCGGCGCCAGCGAGGCGTGCATCGCCGTCCACCCCTCCGACCTGGCCGTGGCGCTGCTGGCCCTCGACGCCGCCGTGCGCGTCCAGTCCCCCGACGGGGAAACGCGCGTCGTTCCGTTGGGTGACTTTCACCTCCTGCCCGGCGACACGCCCTGGCGGGAAACGGTCCTCGGCCCGCACGACCTCGTCACCGAAGTCGAGCTGCCCGAGGCTTTTGCCGGCGCCGCCTCCACCTACGAGAAGGTGGACGACCACCATTCCTACGGCTTTTCGCTGGTATCCGTCGCCGCCGCCGTGCGCTTCGGCGCCGACGGGCAAACGGTCGAAACGGTCCGCCTCGCCGCCGGCGGCGTCGCGCACCAGCCCTGGCGGCTGCGCGGGGCGGAAGCGGCGCTGGTCGGCCAACCCCTCACCGACGCCGCCCTCGCCCGCGCCGCTGCCGCCGCCGTCGCCGGCGCCCAACCCCGCGAGCACAACGCCGTGAAGGTCGAACTGCTCCGCCGCGCCGTCGTCACCACCCTGCGCCGCCTGCGCCCGACCTCCCCCGCCGCCCGATGACCACCGCCCCCGCCGAACCGCCGCAAGTCCTTCCCGCCGGCCGCGTCCTCCACCGGCCCCAACCCCGCGTCGAGGGCCGGGAAAAGGTCACGGGCGCGGCCCAATACGCCGCCGAGGTCCCCGTGCCCGGCCTGCGCTTCGCCCTGCTGCTCGGCAGCCGTGTCCCCCACGGCCGCATCCGGGCGATGGACACCGCCACCGCGGAGGCCGTGCCGGGCGTCGTCGCCGTGCTGACCCACCGCAACTTCCCCCGGCTCAACCCGGACGTGCAAACCTTCCCGCACGGCACCGCCGGCACGCGGCTGCTGCCGCTCCAGGACGACCGCATCCTCCACGAGGGTCAATACGTCGCCTGCGTCGTCGCCGAGACCATCGAGGCCGCCGGCCACGCCCTCGGCTTGGTCCGGGTGGACTACGAGGAGCTTCCCGCCGTGACCTTCGCCGGCTGTTTGGCCGCCAACGCCCCGCCCCAGGAGATCGCCGGCCTGCGCGACGTCCGCGTGGACTTCGCCCAGGAAAACCCCGCCGGCGACCCCGGCGACCACGCCGGCGCGCGCTCCCCGGAGGAGCTGCCCGCGTTCCTGGACCAGATGCTCAACGAGGAGCGCGGTGACGTGGCCGCCGGGCAGCGCGCGGCGGCCGTGGTCGTGGAGAACACCTTCGACACCCCGCCCATCTACCAAAGCCCCATCGAGATCGGCGCCACCATCGCCGTGCCGGAGGACAACGGCGCGCGCCTCCTCGTCCACGATTCCACCCAGCACATCCTCGGCGTGCGCAACGCCTTGTCCCGCGTGCTCGGGATGCCCCTGGAGGCCGTGCGCGTCGTCACCCGCTTCGTCGGCGGCGGCTTCGGGGCGAAGTGCTTCACCTGGCCGCACACCATGGTCGCCGCCGCCGCCGCCCGGCACCTCGGCGTGCCCGTCAAGTTGTTCCTCAACCGCGAGCAGATGTTCCACGGCATGGGCTACCGCGCCCCCGTCCGCCAGCGCCTGCTCGCCGGCGCCGACGCCGACGGCCGGCTCACCGTGCTGCGGCACGACGCCATCTCCGCCACGTCCATGACCGACGTGGACATCCCCGGGGCCGTGGAGATGACCAAGGTGCTCTACGCCTGCCCGAACCTGCGAACCCGCCAGCGCGTCTTTCGCTGCCACGTCGCCACGCCCTGCCGGATGCGCGCCCCCGGCGAAGCCATCGGCCTGTTCGCCTTGGAAAGCACCCTGGACGAACTCGCCTACAAGTTGGCCCTCGACCCGATCGAGCTGCGCCGGCGCAACCACGCCGACGTTCACCCCGAAACCGGCCGCCCCTGGTCCACGAAAAGCCTGTTGGCCTGCTACGACCAGGGCGCGGAACGCTTCGGCTGGAACCAACGCCACCCGGAACCCGCCGCCACCCGCGACGGCGACTACCTCCACGGCACCGGCATGTCCTCGGCCGTTTACCCGACGATGACCTCCCCCGTCCAGGCGCGGGTGACGCTGGGCGCCGACGGCACCGCCGTGGGCCGGGCCGCCACGCAGGAGATCGGCCAGGGCGGGCTGACGCTGCTCACCCAGATCGTCGCCGAGGAACTCGGCCTGCCCATGGCCCGCGCCCGTTTCGAGGTGGGCGACAGCGACTTCCCCGCCGCCCCGGTTTCCGGCGGCTCGCGCGGGGCCGCCTCCGTCGGGGCGGCCGTGCAATCCGCCGCGGTCAACCTGCGCGACAAGCTCATCGCCCTGGCCGTGGCCGACGCCGCCTCGCCGGTCCACGGCCGCGCGCCGGGAGAGATCACCGTGGAGAACGGCACCCTGCGCCACGGCGCCGACCCGCGCCGCGCCGAACCGCTCACCGCCGCGCTCACCCGCGCCGGCGTGGGCGAACTCGCGGCCGAGGGCGCCTACTTCCCGCTCGGCGCCAAGCCGGCCGACCTCGACGTGATCCGCGCCGGCACCACGCGCACCTTCGGCCCCAACGGGCCGGAGCGGCACACCTTCACCTTCGGGGCGAACTTCGTGGCGGTGCGCGTCCACGTCCCCACCGGCCGGGTGGAGGTCACGCGTATGCTCGGGGTCTTCGGCGCCGGGCGCATCCTCAATCCGCAACTCGCCGCCAGCCAGGCGATGGGCGGCATGGTCTTCGGCCTGGGCTTCGCGCTGACGGAGGGCGCCGTCCTCGACCCGCGCGCCGGCCGAATCGTTTCCAACCACCTCGGCGACTACCAGGTGCCCCAGAACGCCGTCGTGCCCACCGTCGAAACGCACTTCGTGGCGGAGTTCGACCCCCACGTTTCCCCGCTCGGGGCCAAGGGCGTCGGCGAGATCGGCACCACCGG
>CAXTFX010000355.1:2985-5100 GCA_964243185.1 uncultured Chthoniobacterales bacterium | reverse complement strand
AACCCACCCTTTGTTTCGCCAACCACGAAGCCAAACCCATGAGCGTCGAACTACAGGTCGGACCCCTGATCCGCGACGATGACGAGGGCCTGTTTTCCCGCGACATTGACGGTCAACTCGTCCGCCTGGACGCCCCGCAGGCGTCCGACTACGACCGGACCGTCACGCTCCAGATTGACGGCCAGACCGTCGCCGTGCCGCTGGCCGCCCCGCTCAAAGACGCCCAGGGCAACATCGTCCAGGACCTGGAGGGCCGGACGACGCCCCGTTACACCACGATCTACGACGCGGCGGTCAAGCTCTACGTCCGGCAGCCGGGCGACGAAGCGAAGATTCCCATCCCGACCCTGTGCCACCTGGAGCACATGCGCCCGGTGGCCGTCTGCCGCCTGTGCGTCGTCCAGATCTACGGTCAGAAACACGGCCAGCGCGCCGCTGAGCGCAAGCTCCTCCCCGCCTGCCAGCACCAGGTGAGGGAGGGCATGGAGGTCTTCACGATGAACGACCCCGGCCGGGACGGCGAGCGGGTCCGCGGGACGGTTAAGACCCTCACCGAGATGCTGGCGGTGGACCACCTCAGGCCCGCCAAGCCGCCCTCGGTGGAGCTGGAGTTCGCCCCGTTCAACGAGCTCGGGAAGGCGAAAGCGCGCGCCGGCGCCGTGCCGGAGCGCCTCGCCCTGGACGTGTTCGCCACGCCGCCGCCGGCCTCCCCGCCGGGGGTGGGCCGCCGGCCGTTGGACGTCTCCTCGCCCGTGTTCCTGGTGGACCACGGCGCCTGCATCCTGTGCGACCGCTGCGTCCGGGCTTGCGACGACGTGCAGGAGAACCACGTCATCGGGCGCACCGGCAAGGGGGCCACCGCCGGGATCTCCTTCGACCTCAACGCCCCGATGGGGAAATCCTCCTGCGTCCAGTGCGGCGAGTGCATGGTCTCCTGCCCGACCAGCGCCATCATGTTCAAGCCGGGGGCCCGCGTCAAGGTGGCGCCCCAGGACCGCTCGAAACACTACCTGCCGCCGGCGGCCCTGCTCTCCGACCCGCTGTTCGCCGGCGCTTCGCCGAAGTTCCTCCTTTGGCAACAGGGCCTGGTCGTCCGCCGGACCCTGCGCCGGGGGGACGTGCTGTGCCGGCAGGGCGAGGCCGGCAACACCGCGTTCCTCATCAAGGACGGCACCCTGGAAGTCACCATCGCCGCCAAGGCGCCCCCGCCGCGCCCGCTCCTCGGCAGCCTGCTCCCGCCGTCCCGGAAGGTCGTCGCCCGCTACGAGCGGACGCCCGACGCGCTCATCGTCGGCGAGATGGCCTGCATGACGGGCACCCCGCGCACGGCCACCGTGACCGCCCTGGGGGCGGGCGAGGTGTGGGAGATCCGCCGCAACGTGCTCGACCGCCTGATGCGGCTGCCGAGCTTGAAACAGAGGTTCGAGGCCATCTACCGAGAGCGGGCGCTGGGCCTGACCCTGGTGGATTCCGAGCTGTTCCGGGGACTCGACCCGGAGGTTTACGGGCGGGTCCTCAGCTTCCTCCGGCCCCGGATCACCTTCGTGCGCGTTGCCCCGGGCCAGAACCTCTTCGCGCAGGGCGAACGGGCCAACGCGCTGTATTTCGTGCGCCTGGGCCACGTCCGCGTCGGCCTGAGCCTGTTCGGGGCCGAGGCGAAGGTGCTGTCCCGCGGCCCCGGGGCCGTCATCGGCGAGATCGGGTTGCTCGGGTTGTCCGAGGAGGACGTCCGCAAGAGCGTGGACGAGCTGCACCATGCGTTCCGGGAGGCGCTCGCGCGGGCGCCGGCCGGCGACCTGGGCGCCGCCGTCCCGGCCGGGGTGCGCTCGGCCACCTGCTCCGCCCTCGGGCACCTGGAGCTGGCGCGGTTGAGCCGGGAGCACTTCCTGGAGATGATGCGGGAGTTCCCGCTCCTGGCCCGGCGTTTGGTCGAGGTGTCCGTCTTCCGGCAGCGGCGCCAGATGCTCGGCGAGGAGGTGCCCGACGAATACGTCAACCAGGGTCTCTACGAGGGGCAGAGCATCCTCGTGCTCGACCTGGACCGCTGCACCCGCTGCGACCTCTGCACCCGGGGCTGCATCGAGGAGCACGGCCACGATTCCCACGGCACCAAGG
>CAXTFX010000355.1:0-2975 GCA_964243185.1 uncultured Chthoniobacterales bacterium | reverse complement strand
GTTCCGGGAGGGTGTGCGCTTCGGCAACTACGTCGTGGCCACCTCCTGCCGCTCCTGCACGGACGCCCACTGCATGATCGGCTGCCCCGTGGACTCCATCCACCGCGGCCGCCACCAGCAGATCGTCATCGAGGACCACTGCATCGGCTGCGGCCTGTGCGCGGACAACTGCCCCTACGGCAGCATCTTCATGGTGCCCGACGAACGCCGGCCCATCGAGGCGCACGATGCCCTGACGCGCCCCGGCGGCGGCGCGGTCATCGTTGGCCAGCCCAAGGCCGCGGTGTGCGACCTGTGCGACGCCCACGGCGACCGGGCCACGCCCGCCCCGCAGTGCGTGGCCGCCTGCCCGCACGACGCCGCGTTCCGCCTGACCGGGCCGGAGCTGCTGGCGCGGGTGTGAGGCCCGTCACCGCCGGAGACAGCCGGGCACCGGGGCGCGGACGGCACGCACGTTGCTATCGCAAGGGGGCGTGACCCGCGCCGCCCTGTTCTCCGCCTTCGTCTTCGCTGCCGCCTTGCCCGTCGCCCACGCGCAGGTGGAGCGACCCGCCGCTGAACCCGTGCTGGCGGCCCCGACGGCGACGTCGCCCGCCTCCCCCTCCGCCCGCAAACGCCGGGGCCAGCCGGCCGAGGCGACGCCCCCCGTCGCCCCGGCCCCCGCCAAGGTGGAAGCGGCGGCCTACTACCCTCCGCCTGGCTCTCTCCAAGCCCCGTTGACGGCCGCCGACGTTTGCCGCTCCCTGCGCGGGGGCCTGAGCGGGCCGGAGGTCGCCCAGGACGTGCGCGAGCGGGGGCTGATCGGCGCCTTCGGGGATGACGAGGCCGCCGACGCCCGCGCCGCCGGGGCCGCCCCCGAGTTCATCGCCGCCCTGCAAGCCGGCCGCTTCACCGTGTCGTCGGCTTACGCCCGTCGCTCCTCCGAACAGGCTGCCAAGGACCGGCAGGCGGTGGGTGCCAGCGCCTGGCGGGCGGAAGCTGCCGCCCAAGCCCAAGCCGCCGACCGGGAGGGAGAGCTACGCCGACAGGGGCAGATCGCCGCCGAAAACAACCGGGCCATCGCGGCGAAAGAGCGCGGGGACAAGCAGCGTTGGGAGGACATGAAGGCACGGGCCGATTGGGAATCCCGCCAGCGGGCGGCCAACAACGCGAACGATGGCTATTTGTCTAACGGGGTCTGGTATAGCCATCGCTCCGGCTCACGGGGGCATTATTACTACTACTGAACGCAACGGGCCGGAGCGGCGGTTGGACCCGGCCTCGACCACTTTGAGGGTCGTTCCTGGACGGGCCAGCATCACCGCTTCGCTCTCACCACGGAGGCGTTCGCCATCCCGTGCGCCCGGCAGCGCCGGCGCGCTCCCGGCGCCGAAAAAGGCTGCCGCCAACATAAATCCCGCCTTGCGACCGGTAGGCCCCTGGCGGGGCGGCTACGCGCTGGGCTCCACCGGCAGGGCTTCCACGTCCAACAGTTCAACCTCGCCCCGCTCATGCCGGGCGACGAAGCGAATCGTCAGACGGATCACCTCGCCGTCGTCGCCAAGCATCGGCCGGGAGGTGATGACGCGCACCCGCTCGGACCCCTCCTCCAACGGGCAATCCGGGGCCAACCCCGCGAGGGCGAACAACAAATCGGTCAAGGCAAGGTCCACGTCCTCCGACTCGCCCAACTGGGAGAGCTTCCAGGCGTAAAGGTCGCCTTCGATGACGGTGAAGAGCCGCGGGGATAGGGGCACGGGCAGGAGGCGGCCGGGCCGGATGCTTACGCCACGGGGGTAAAGCCGCGCTCGCGCTGCCAGGCGTCCACCTTGGCGCGAACCTCCGGGGAGAACCGGGAAAGGTCCACGCTGGCGAAGGGATTGCGGCGGCCGGCGTTGAAGTCGGCTTCCGCCTGGGCGATGCGCTCCGCGGCACTGAGACCGCGCCGGGGGCGACCGGTCGGCAACGCTGACCGGTCGGAGGATGGAGCCGGGGGGTTCATGGCACTATCAAGCTAATCACCCCACCTACCAAGCGTCAAACCTCTTCAAACGTCCCTGACTTCGGCGAGCCTGTTGAGAAAATCGTTGGGGGCAACCAAAGTTATTTATTATAAGTCCCTCATCACGAGAGAATTGGAGGCGAGGGGAGTCGAACCCCTGTCCTCACGCTCGTCGGCACAAGCATCTACATGCGTAGCCGGTTCTTTATTTAAACCGCGCAACAGGCACCGGCACCAAACGCGCGACCGAGCAGCCACGAAATTTTCTCACCCCCGACGCGGCTACCCCGCCGGAAAGGCCAGCCTGCTGTCGTCACCCCCGGCCGTAGCAGGCGTCCAACCGGGAATGCTCACAGGGGTTTAGGCTGCGAGGGCGTAATCGTTACGATTCGCGTTTATTTGTTTTGATCCGGATTTTTACGAGGCCAACGGATCATCCTCGGCATGCTGCCCGGGCTTTCGTTCGTGAGTCGAAACCAGTGCGCCCCCGTTGGTAAAGCGGAAGGTTGGGAACCTAGCCCGCGGCGGTGCAAACGCAAGGGCGGGCTGGCGGGGCGGGCGCGGGCCGGGTATCCTCCCGCGGTGCGCCTGTCGAAGAAATGTGAATACGCCTTCCGCGCCCTGTTCGCCGTGGCCCGCCGGCCGGAGTTGCAGTTCTCCATCGGGGAGCTGGCCCGGCGGGAGGGCATCCCGACCAAGTTCCTCGAGCAGATTCTCCTGGGCCTGCGGCACGCGGGCATCCTGACCTCGAAGCGCGGGGTGGGGGGCGGCTACGCCCTGCGCCGGCCGCCGGAGGAGATCACCGTCGGCGAGGTGGTCCGGGCGATGGACGGTCCCCTGCCCGCCCCGCCCCCGGCCGGCCGGGGCGGGCCGTTCGAGACGCTGCTGCGCGAGCTGCACACCGCGACCCTCGCCGCCCTGGAGGAGCGCACGCTGGCGGACATCCTGCGCCGCACGCTGGAGGAGGTGGGGACGTTGAGCTTCGAGATTTAAC
>CAXTFX010000354.1:3166-5101 GCA_964243185.1 uncultured Chthoniobacterales bacterium | reverse complement strand
GTAAGTTCCACGGTTCGCGGGGGCGCCGGCCACCGCGCCGCGCCGTGCCCATGCCCAACGCGCGATGAGTGCTCCTCCCCTGCCTCCCGACGAAGATCAGCGTCTGCGCGCGCTCCGGGACTACGAGGTCCTCGACAGCGCGCCGGAGGCGACCTTCGAGCGCGTCACCGCCCTGGCCGCGCGCCTGCTCGGGGTGCCCGTCGCCCTGGTCTCGCTGGTGGACGCGAAGCGGCAGTGGTCCAAATCCGCCCACGGCCTTGAGGTGCGCGAGCTCCCCCGGGAGGTTTCCTTCTGCGCCCACGCCATCCTGAGCGACGACCTGCTCATCGTGCCAGACGCCACGCGGGACCCGCGCTTCGCGGAAAACCCGCTCGTCACCGGGCCGCCGGGAATGCGCTTCTACGCCGGCGCGCCCCTGCTCACCCCGGGCGGCCAACACCGAATCGGGACCCTGTGCATCATTGACTTCCACCCGCGAGGCTTGGACCAAGCCGGTCAGCAGACCCTGCGCGACCTGGCCGCGGTCGTCGTGGACGGGCTGGAACTCCGGCGTGAAACCCGGCGCCGCGAGCGGGCGGAGGTTCTCCGCGAAACCAACGCCCAGTTGGAGCTCCGCGTGGCCGAGCGCACCGCCTCCCTCGGGTGCGCCGTCGAGGAGCTCTCCGCCGCCGTGGCGGAGAACGGCCGGCTGGCGGTGGCCGTCAACAGCGTTTCCCTCGGGGTCACCATCGTGGACGCCACGGCCCCGGACTACCCCATCATCTTTGCCAACCCGGCGTTCGAGGCCATGACCGGCTACCCCCGCCCCGAGGTTCTCGGCCGCAACTGCCGCTTCCTCCAGGGGCCGGAGTCCGACCCGGAGACGGTGGACCGGATGCGCGCGGCCGTCCACGCCTGGCAACCTTTTCAGGGCACCCTGCTCAACTACCGCCGGGACGGCACCCCGTTCTGGAGCGAGCTGACCATCAGCCCGGTGGGACAGGGGCCAGGCGGGGCGCGGCACTTCATCGGGATCATGGCGGACGTAACTGCCCGCCGCCAGGCCGAGGAGCGCCTGCGCCTGCTGGAGAGCGCCGTGGTCAACGCCCACGACGCCGTTCTCATCACCGAGGCCGAGCCGATGGCCGAGCCCGGCCCACGCATCCTCTACGCCAACGCCGCCTTCGAGCGCATGACCGGCTACGTCGAGGGCGAGATCCTCGGCCAGACCCCGCGCATCCTCCAGGGGCCGAACACCTCGGAAGCCGCCAAGGCCAACATCCGCCGCGCGCTCGACGCGAAGCGTCCCGTCCGCGAGGGCCTGGTTAACTACCGCAAGGACGGCTCCGAGTTCTGGGTCGAGTTGAACATCGTGCCCGTCGCCAACGAGCGGGGCTGGTTCACCCATTGGGTCTCCGTCCAGCGCGACGTCACCGAGCAGAAGGCCGCCGAGCGCGCCCTGCGCCACAGCGAGGAGCAATACCGCCAGCTCTTCGACGTCAACCCGTTGCCTACCTGGGTCTATGACCGGGAAACCCTGCGCTTCCTGGAGGTTAACCCGGCCGCCGTCGCCCACTACGGCTACACCCGGGCGGAGTTCCTCGACGGCATGACCCTGCGCGACCTCCGGGCCCCGGAGGAGGTGCCCGCGTTGGAGACGTTCCTGGAGGCGCTCGGCCCCGGCCCGGCGGACGGGCCGCGGACCTGGCGGCACCGCCTCAAGGGCGGGCGCGAAATCCTGGTCGAAATCGTTTCCGACGACCTCACCTTCGCCGGCCGCGGGGCGCGGCTGGTGGTCGTGCACGACGTGACCGAGCAGCGGCGCACGGAGCGGGCGTTGCGCGAGAGCCAGGGCCACTACGAGCGCATGACGGCCAACGTGCCCGGCATGGTCTATCAGTTCATCCGGCGGGCGGACGGAACGATCGCGCGCGCTCTCGCGCACCTCGGCCGCGT
>CAXTFX010000354.1:0-3156 GCA_964243185.1 uncultured Chthoniobacterales bacterium | reverse complement strand
GGGATTACGGCCAACGCGCCCGGCATGGTGTATCCGTTCCTCCGGCCGGCGGCCGGAACCTCGTATTTTCCCTTCGTCCGCCAGGCTTGCCGGGAAATTTACGGCGTGGAGCCGGAGGACATCCTGCGCGACGGCCGGGTCATCCTGGACCTCGTGACCCCCGAGGGCCGCGCCGATTTCATCGCCTCCATCGTCGAGAGCGCCGCCACCCTCCAGCCCTGGCGCTGGGAGGGGATCGTCCGGGTCGGCCCGGACCACCAGGTCAAGCACCTCCAGGCCACCTCGCGCCCGGAGCGGCTGGACAACGGGGACACCGTCTGGGACGGCGTGGTCCTGGACGTGACCGAGCGCGTGCACCACGAGGGGTTGCAACGCGCCAAGGAGGAGGCCGAGCGCGCCAACCTGGCCAAGAGCGAGTTCCTCTCGCGCATGAGCCACGAGTTGCGGACGCCCCTCAACGCCATCCTCGGCTTCGGCCAGTTGCTCGAGCTCGAACCGCTGACCCCGCACCAGTTCCAGAGCGTGGAGCACATCCTGCGCGGGGGCCGTCACCTGCTCGGCCTCATTGACGAGGTGCTCAACATCGCCCGCATCGAGAGCGGCCACCTCACGCTGTTCCCCGAACCCGTTGACCTGGGGACCCTGCTGCGGGAAACCCTCGGCCTCGTGCGCCCCCTGGCCGTCGAGCGCGGCGTCCGGCTGCGGGAGGTCGCCGCCGCGGACCCCGGGGTCGTGCGCGCCGACCCGAGCCGGCTCAAACAAATCCTGCTCAACCTGTTGTCCAACGCCGTCAAATACAACCGCCCCGGCGGCGAGGTCGAGCTGGGCTGCCGGGCGGCGCCGCCCGGGCCGGGATCCCCGGACGCCGCCGGCCGCGTGCGCGTGACGGTGCGGGACACCGGCGAGGGGATCGCCCCCGAGGGAGTGGCCCGGCTGTTCATCCCCTTCGAGCGGCTCGGGGCCGCGCACGGCCGCATCGAGGGCACCGGCCTGGGCCTGGCCGTTTCCAAGCGGCTGGCCGAGGCGATGGGCGCGACCTTGGGCGTCGAGAGCACGCCCGGCGTGGGCAGCACCTTCTGGGTCGAGCTGCCCCGGGCGCCGGACCCCGCCGACCCCGCCGCTCCCGCCCACCCCGCGGCCGCTCCGGTCCCAGCCCCCGCGCCGACCGGCCGGCGGTTGCTCTACATCGAGGATAACGTTTCCAACTTCCATCTCGTCCGGGTCATCCTCGCCCAGCACCGCCCGGACTGGCAGTTGCTGGCCGCCCCGGACGGCCCCCGCGGCCTGGCGCTGGTCCGCGCGGAGCCGCCCGACCTCGTCCTGCTCGACCTCCAACTCCCCGGCATGACCGGCGACACCGTGCTGGCCGAGCTGCGCGCCGACCCGCGCACCCGCGGGGTCCCCGTCGTGCTCCTGAGCGCCGACGCCAACCCGCAGAGCCGCGCCCGGCTGCTGGCCGCCGGCGCCCGGGCGTATCTGACCAAGCCGCTGGACGTGCGCGAGTTCCTCGCCGCGGCGGACGTCGCGCTCCGCGCGGAATGACGCCCCCGCTCACCCGAACACCGCCCGGCACACGAGCAGCGAGGCCACGGGGCCGACCACGTCGGCGACGATGCCGGCGGGGACGGCGTGACGGGTGCGCCGGATGCCGACGGAGCCGAAATACACCGCCAGCACGTAGAACGTCGTCTCCGAGCAGCCGTAGAAGGTCGCGGCCGTTAACGTCAAGAAATGGTCCGGGCCGAAGTGGCCGATGAGTTCCGTCATTACCCCCAGCGACGCGCTGCCGCTGAAGGGCCGGATCAGGGCGAGCGGCACCAGCTCGGGGGGGAAGCCGACGAGGCTCGTCACCGGGCGCAGGGCCGCCGTGACCAGGTCCAGGCCGCCGGCGGCGCGGAACATCCCGATGGCCGTGAGCATGGCCACGACGAAGGGCAGGATGCGGATGGCCGTCTGGAAACCTTCCTTGCCGCCCTCGACGAACTCGTCATACACCGGCACCCGGCGCAGGGCGGCGTAGAGGGGGAAGAACAGGATTAACCACGGGATGGCCAGCACAGAGAGGGCATCCACGATCCGCAGGCCGAAGAACCGCCCGGCTTCCCCCACCGCGGGCGCGCGGCCGAGGGCCTCGGGGAAGGCGGTGACGACGAACATCGCCAGGAAGACGACGCCGACGGCCGCCAAGATCAGCCCGGCGCGGGGGACCCAGGGCAGCGCGGCGTCGGTTCCCGCTTCGTTCGACGCGAGGCCGTCCGGGGCGGCCACCTTTTCCGGCGAGGGGTCCGGCTGAACCCCGGCCGGGTCCGCCACGACCGGCAACCGATACCAGCGGGTGCGCTCCAGGAGCTTGCAGGTGAGGATGGCGGCGGCGTGCGCGACGGCGGTGGCCGCCAGGGAGGTGCCGATGATGGCGGTGGGGTTCTTCGCCTTGGCCGTGGCCAGCAGGGCGATCACCGTCACGGGGATGAGCGTGATGGAGGAAGTGTTGACGGCCAGCAACATGCACTGGGCGTTGGTGGCCACGCCGGGGTGGCGGTTGAGCCGGTTGAGCTCGGCCATCGCGCGCAGGCCCAGGGGGGTGGCGGCGTTATTGAGGCCGAGGATGTTGGCGGCCATGTTCAGGATAATGGCGCCCATCGCCGGGTGGTTGGCCGGCACGTCCGGGAACAGCCAGCGCATGACGGGCCGCAACGCGAGGCCGAGGCGGTGGACCAGCCCGGCCCGCTCCGCCAAGCGCATGAGCCCCTGCCAGAGGGTGAGGATGGCGACGAGGCCCGCGACGACGGTGACGGCGGTGTTGGCGCCGCTGATGGCCCCGTCGCCCACCTCGCGGATCTTGCCGGAAAAGCCGCCGAGCAGGACGGCGAGGAGCAGGAGGACGAGCCAGATGACGTTGAGCATGAAAAAAGGCGCCCGACGGGGGTCGGGCGCCTACCATGCGGGGACCGCACGCGTTTGTCTCGGGGCAAACGCGCGCTCCCGGGGGGTGGCAACCTCCGGGCGCCCTGACTCGCGGCGAAACCGCCTGAACCTAGTGGCGGGGCTTGGTGTCGTCGTGCGTGACCTCGGTGGTGGTGGTCGTCTTGCCGTCGCGCAGGACCTCGACGTCCTCCTTGCGGACGCTGTCGGAGACGGTCTGGGTCTCGGTGTGGC
>CAXTFX010000353.1:0-5106 GCA_964243185.1 uncultured Chthoniobacterales bacterium | reverse complement strand
GACGCCGCGGACGTGAACCTGCCGCTCGGCGGCGTGCCGGTGGCGATCAAGGACGTGCTCTCCGTCGCCGGGCAACCGTGCGGGTGCGCGTCGAAGATCCTCGCCGGCTACCGGGCCCCCTTCGACGCCACGGCCGTCGCGCGGTTGCGGGCGGCGGGGGCCATCCCGTTCGGGCGCACGAACATGGACGAGTTCGCGATGGGCTCCTCCACCGAGAACTCCGCCTTCGCGCCCACCCGCAACCCGTGGGACCCGGCGCGGGTGCCCGGCGGCTCCTCCGGCGGCTCCGCGGCCGTCGTCGCGGCGCACGAGGCGTTCGCGTCCTTGGGCACGGACACCGGTGGCTCCATCCGCCAGCCCGCGGCGCTCTGCGGCTGCGTGGGGTTGAAGCCTTCCTACGGGCGGGTTTCGCGCTACGGGCTGGTCGCGTTCGCGAGTTCGCTCGACCAGGTCGGGCCGTTCACCAAAACGGTCGCCGACGCGGCGCTCCTGCTGCGGATCATGTCGGGCCGGGACCCGATGGATTCGACTTCGCTAGACGAACCCGTGCCGGATTACGCGGCGGCCCTGGACCCGGCCAGGATCAAAGGTGCGCGGCTCGGTCTGCCGAAGGAGTATTTCATCGCCGGCATTGACCCGCCGGTGGAAGCCGCCGTGCGCGCGGCGGTGGACCACTACGCGAAACTCGGCGCCGAGATCGTGGACATCTCCCTGCCGCACACCGAATACGCGGTGGCCGTCTATTACATCGTTTCCACGGCGGAAGCCTCGGCCAACCTGGCCCGCTTCGACGGCGTGCGTTACGGCCACCGGGCGGTCGGGGTAAGCGGGCTGTTGGACCACTACGGCAAAACGCGCGCGGAGGGTTTCGGCGCGGAGGTCAAGCGGCGCATCATCCTCGGGACCTACGTGTTGAGCAGCGGCTACTACGATGCCTACTACCTCCGGGCGCAAAAGGTCCGCACGCTGATCCGGCAGGATTTCGTCAACGCCTTCGACCAGGTGGACGCCATCATCTGCCCGACCTCGCCGGTGGCCGCGTTCAAGCTGGGCGAGCGCACGGCGGACCCGCTGGCGATGTATCTGGCGGACATTTTCACCATCGCCGCCAACCTCGCCGGCATCTGCGGCGTGTCCCTGCCCTGCGGTTTCACCCCGGCCGCCGCGGACGGGGACCGCGAGCTGCCCATCGGCCTGCAACTGCTCGGGCCGGCCTTCGCCGAGGAGCGGTTGATGCAGATCGCCCACGCCTATGAGCAGTCAACGGACTGGCACCGACGCCGGCCGCCGGAGGCGTAGAGGGACGGCACGGGCCGCTTTTTCCCGGTCCCTAAGCCGCCCGCGCGCAGATTCCCATGCTTGCCATCGGGCATTCCTCTGGCAAAGTCCCGCGCAAAAGGCTCGTCCGTCCCGTTCTCTGACACGCGACCGCCCCCGTTGCCGTCGCCGCCCTAACCCATCATGTCCGCCCTGCTCTTCCTGACCCGCTTTCTCCAACGCCCTCTCCAGGTTGCCTCCATCATCCCCTCCTCACCCATGATGGTGCGGCGCGTATCCGGCAAGATGGACTGGAGCCAGCCGCGGGTGGTCGCCGAATACGGCCCCGGCGAGGGCTGCCACACCCGGGAGATGCTCCGGCGGGCGCACCCGGACTCCCGTTTTCTGCTGTTCGAGCTCGACCCGGAGTTCTGCCGCGCCCTGGAAGAGCAGTTCGCCGGCGACCGGCGGGTGAGCGTCATCAACGCCGACTGCGCCACGCTGCCGCAGGAGCTCGCCAAACGCGGGCTCAAGTCGTGCGACTACATCCTCTCCGGCATCCCGTTCTCCTACCTGGACCTTGCCAAGAAACGCGAGATTTTGCGGAACACCTACCGCGCCGTGAAGAGCGGCGGGGCGTTCGTCATCTACCAGGTCACCAACGAGTTGAAGAAACACGCCACCGCCCGCGGCCTGTTCGAGCGCTCGGACAGCGAGTGGTGCGCGTTGAACGTGCCGCCGATGTTCATCACCGTCTTCCACAAGGAGCCCAAGCCCGTGGCCAGGAGGAAGACCGGCCCCGCCGGCCAGCCCGCGCACCGCTTCGGGCAGCAGAAAAAGCGCCGCACCCCCGAGCGCGCCGCGGCCTGACCAGATTAGCGGCCCACGAAACACACGAAAGACACGAAAAGGGAGGGGATAAAATTCCCTCTGATTTTCGTGTCTTTCGTGTGTTTCGTGGGCACCTCTTTCCCTTCTCCTTATGGAAACCCGCATCGAAAAGGACAGCATGGGCGAGATGCCCGTGCCCGCGGACGCCCTCTACGGCGCCTCCACGCAGCGCGCGGTGCTCAACTTCCCCATCAGCGGCTGGCGCTTCAGCCGGGCGTTCCTGCGGGCGCTCGGCCTCGTCAAGCTCGCCGCCGCGCGGGCCAACCAGGATCTGGGCAAGCTCGACGCAGAAAAGGCCGACGCCATCGCGGGTGCGGCCGAGGAAATGATCGCCGGCAAGCTCGACGCCCACTTCCCGCTGGACATCTTCCAGACCGGCAGCGGCACGAGCACGAACATGAACGCCAACGAGGTGCTGGCCAACCGCGCCGCCCAGTTGGCCGGGGAACCCATCGGCGCCAGGAAGCCCGTTCACCCGAACGACCATGTCAACATGGGCCAGTCGTCCAACGACACCATCCCCACGGCCATGCACGTCGCCGCCGCGGAGCTGCTGGCCGACGAGCTGCGCCCGGCGCTGGAGGGCTTGCACGGCGCGCTGCGCGCCAAGTCCGGGGAGTTCTGGGACGTCATCAAGATCGGCCGCACCCACCTCATGGATGCCACGCCCGTCCGGCTCGGCCAGGAGTTTGGCGGCTACGCGCGGCAGGTCGAGATCGGCCTGGACCGGGTGCAGATGGCCATCGTCGCCCTGGAGGAGCTGGCGCTCGGCGGCACGGCCGTCGGCACCGGGCTGAACTGCCACCCGGAATTCCCCGCCCGGGCCATCACCATCCTCAACGAGCGCACCGGCCTGAACTTCCGCGAGGCCGGCGACCACTTCGAGGCCCAGGGCGCCAAGGACGGCATGGTCGAGGCCAGCGGGCAGCTCAAGACCATCGCGGTCAGCCTCTTCAAGATCGCCAACGACCTCCGCTGGCTCGGCTCCGGCCCGCGGTGCGGATTTGGGGAGATTTCACTGAAGGCCACGCAGCCGGGAAGCTCCATCATGCCCGGCAAGGTCAACCCGGTAATGTGCGAGGCCCTGCTGATGGTCTGCACGCAGGTCTTCGGCGCGGACGCCACCGTGACGTGGGCGGCGGCGACGGGTTCAACGTTCGAGCTCAACGTGATGATGCCCGTCATCGCGCACCACTACCTCGAAAACGTCCGCATCCTGGCCGCCGCCGTCCGCGCGTTCACGGATAACGCCGTGCGCGACCTGACGGCGAACAAAGACCGTTGCAACGAGTTGGTGGAGCTTTCGATGGCGATGGTCACGAGCTTAGTGCCCGTGATCGGCTACGACCGTGCGGCCGAGATCGCCAAGGAGAGCGCGAAGACGGGGAAGACCGTCCGCCAGCTCTGCGAGGAGCAAAACGTCCTGCCGCCGGAGGAGCTCCGCCGCGCCCTGGACCCCGCCGACATGACCAAGCCCGGCGGCGAGGGCAGCGCGGGGGGTTGATCCAGGTCTGGAGGGGACGGCGCGGTTTGGCGGTCTCTCGCAGACCCGGTTCTCGCGCCGTTGACCGCGCGAAGCGCCTGAACCTCCGCGCCCGCGACGGCGCGCGAAATGGGCGAAGAAGTTTCTTGGCAGCGGGTGGAATTTTCGCCAAACTCACCGCGCGAATTCCGTTTCCAGCCATGAACCTTGTCAGGTTCAACTTCTGGGGCCTGCTTGTGGCCGACAAGGTTGCCGCCGTGAGGACTGCCGTGGACCGGGAGTTCACGACCGTGATAACGGACATGGCCGCCGACGCCGCGGAGATCAGGGGCGTTAGCCCGGAACCGTGGCCCAAGGCACCACAGCCCATAGCCCAGACCGCCCTAGCCGGGCGTGGCGCGAGTCGGTGGGCGGGCGCGCCGGGGTGAGAGCAGCGCCCGGCCCGTTTTCGTTTCCCCAACGCTCCGCCGTGAACCTCGCCCACCACTCCCCACCCGCCACTCCCCGCCCGTCACCGGTCCGCCGCCTAGCCGAAGGCCGCCGCGGGGTGCCCGGCGCCTGGCTCATCCTGGCCCTCGTGGCGCTGGGGCTTGGCGCGCTGGCGGGTCCCGTCCGCGGTCAGCAAAATCCTGGAAACCCCGACACGGGCTTCAACGCCAGCGTCAACGGACCCGTCCGCAGCGTGATCACGCAGGCAGACGGCAAAATCCTGATCGGGGGCGACTTCACGCTGGTGAACGGGGCCTCCCGCGACCGCCTCGCCCGGCTCAACGCCGACGGCACCCTGGACAACGGTTTCCTCGCCGGGGTGAATGGCCGGGTGTCCGCCCTGGCCGTGCAGCCTGACGGCAAGCTCATCGTGGGCGGCGAGTTTTTGCGGGTCAACGGGCAGGCCCTCCGGGGCATCGCCCGGCTCAACGCCGACGGCACCCTGGACGCGGGGTTCGGCGCGAACGCCGGCAACACCGTTTACGCCGTGGCCCGGCAGCCCGACGGCCGGATCGTCCTGGCTGGGCAATTCGCCCAGGTCAACGGCGTGGCGCGCGACCAGATTGCCCGGCTCAACGCCGACGGCAGCCTCGACGCGGGCTTTGTCGCCAGCACGGTCGGCGGCGGGCCCATTTTCACCGTGGCCTTGCAGGCGGACGGCAAAGTCCTCGCCGGCGGCACGTCCATCCAGGCCCTTGGGTCGCCCCGCGTTTACTTCGCCCGGTTCAACGCCGACAGCATCCTGGACGCGGATTTCGCCGGCTACGTCAACGACTACGTTTACAGCTTGGCCGTGCAAGCCGACGGCAAGATCCTCGTGGGCGGCCAGTTCCTTACGGTTGACGGGCAGGCTCGACCATTCCTTGCCCGCCTCAATGCCGCTGCTCCCCCCGCGCCCGCCACGCCCGGGAGCGTTTCCCCCGGCTTCGACCCCGGTGCCGGCACCGACTCGACGGTGCGGGCCATCGTCTATCAGCCCGACGGCC
>CAXTFX010000352.1:0-5111 GCA_964243185.1 uncultured Chthoniobacterales bacterium | reverse complement strand
GGGGTATCTCTTCGACGTTATCACCAACGGCTACGGCGTGATGTATCCCTACGGCTACCGCGTGCCGGACGTGCGCGACCGCTGGGCCATCGCCGCCTACATCCGCGCCCTCCAACTCGCCCGCGACGGCCGCCCGGAGGACGTGCCCCCCGTCGAACGCACCCGGCTGGAAGCCGCCCCCACCGACGACAGGCCATGAACGCCGCCGCCGTCACCGCCGCCTTCGTCCCGGTCGCCCCCGCGACCCGCCGCAGCGTCGGCCGCGTCGGCCTCGCGGGCGCGGCGTTGCTGCTGGTCGGCGCGTTCGTGTCGCCGGCGCAGTTCTTCTTTTCCTACCTCGCCGCCTGGCTGTTCTGGGCGGGCATCGTCCTGGGCGGGTTCGGGTTGTTGACGATTCACCACCTCACGGGCGGCGAGTGGGGCTTCCTCCTGCGCCGGCCCTTGGAGGCGGGGCTGCGGACGCTGCCGGTCGTCGCGGTGCTGTTCGTGCCCGTCCTCTTCGGCCTGGGCCGGCTGTATGCCTGGGCGCGGCCCGGGGCGGGGGCGGACGACCCGGTGATGCGGAACAAGTTGCTCTACCTCAACGTCCCGGCGTTCACCCTGCGGGCGGCGTTGCTCTTCGGAGTGTGGATCTTCCTGGCGCGGCGGTTGGACCGGCTCTCGGCGGCGCAGGACGCCACGGCCGACCCGGAACCGAGCCGCCGGCTGCGGGCGCTCGCCGGGCCGGGGCTGGTGCTCTACGCGCTGACGGCGACGTTTGCCTACGTGGACTGGGTCATGGTCCTAGAGAATGACTGGTATTCGAGCATCTTCCCGGTCCAGGGGGCCATCGGGCAGATGCTCTCGGCGCTGGCGTTCGCGCTGGTCCTGGCGCTGGGCTTCGCCGGCCGGGGGCTGGCGCCGTGGGAAACGGCGCTCACGGCGGCGCGGCGGCAGACGCTGGCGAGCCTGCTGCTGGCTTTTACCCTATTATGGGTTTATATGGCGTTGTCCCAACTCATCATCATCTGGTCGGGGAACTTGCCGAAGGAAATCACCTGGTATCAACACCGCAGCGCCGGGGGCTGGCGCGGGGTCGTGGGATTGCTGGTGGCGTTTCACTTCGTCGCGCCGTTCCTGCTGCTGCTGTTCCGCGGCATCAAGCGCAACGCCGTGCTGCTCGGCCTCATCGCGGCGGGGCTGCTCGGGATGCAGGCGCTGGCGGCGTGGTGGTTCGTCCTGCCGTCGCTGCACCCGACCGGGTTGCGGGTGAGCTGGCTGGACCCGACGGCGTTCGTGGCCGTCGGCGGGCTGTGGCTGTGGGCTTACCTCGGTCAGCTCGCGCGCCGCCCGCCGCTGCCGCTCCACGACCCGCGCCGGGCGGCGACGGGCGAGTTTGCCCCTGTGGCGGTTCCCTGACGGACGAAGAACGACTTCCCATGCACCCGCAAAACGCCCCATCGCCCGACCCGACCGGCCACCGGACGCCGGACGAGGTTAACCCCGTCAGCGTGGCCAATGGCTACGAGGGCCGGGACGTGAGCCTGCGCGGGCTGGCGCTCTTCGGCGCGGGGCTGGCGGGGTTCCTCGTAGTAGTGCTCACGCTGCTGTTCGGCGTGTTCCGGCTGTTCGACCGCCGGGAAGATTTCGACCACGTCCGGGAGGCGCGACGGGAGCCCGGCTCGCGCGCCCTGGCCCGCGAGCCGGTCGTCCCCGCCGGCCCGCTGCTCCAGGTGGACCCCGGCGTGGACCTCACAATGACGCGGACGGACAACGCTCGCGAGCTGGAAACCTACGGCTGGGTGGACCGACCCGCGGGCGTGGTGCGCTTGCCCATTGAGCGGGCGATGGACCTGTTGGTTCAACGCGGCCCGCCGCCCGTGCCCGCCGTGCCGCGCAGCCAGTTGGACATGATGCAGGAGCACGTTCCCCCGCAGAACCGACCGCCGTTGACCGGCGACAACCGCAACGATCCCCAACGCTTCCCGCCGCAGTGATGAACTTCACCTTTCCCATCTCCAAGCTCCCGTTGGCGGCGCTTGCGTTCGCCGTCCTCCTCGCGTCCGGCACCCCGCGCCCCGCCGCGGCGGCGACCTCCCCCGCGGAACTCGCGTCGCGCGTCGGCTTCGACCAGCAGCTCGGGACCGACCTGCCCCGCGCCGTGCCGTTCCTGGACGACCGGGGCCGGACCGTGCGCCTGGGCGACATCCTCGACGGGCGGCGGCCGGCCATCCTCGTCCTGGGTTATCACGAGTGCCCCATGCTCTGCTCCGCCGTGCTCAACGGGCTGACGGAAACCCTCACCGAACTGCGCGCCAGCGCCGGGCGGGACTTCGACTTCATCAACGTTTCCATCAACCCGGAGGAAACCACGGCCGTCGCCGCGAAGAAGAAGCGCACCTACCTGAACCGTTACCGCCGACCGGACGCGGACGCCGGCTGGCATTTCCTGACCGGCAGCGAGGACAGCGTCCGACAGGTCGCCGCGGCCGTCGGCTTCCGCTACGCCTACGACCCGGAAACGCGGCAATACGCCCACGCCAGCGGCCTGGTCGTGCTCACCCCGGAGGGCCGGGTCCACCGCTACCTGTTCGGCGCCAGCTTCGATGCGGCCGCGCTTTCCGACGCGCTGACCTCCGCCGGGGCGCGCGCGCCGGCCGGCTCGCCCGTCGAGCAGTTCCTGATGATGTGCTTTCACTACAACCCGCTCAACGGCCGCTACGGAACCACGATCCTCGGCCTCATGCGGGCGGGTGGCGCATTGACCTTGGCCGGGCTGGGCATCGGCGTCGGCCGGATGCTCCGGCGGGAACGGCGGGCCGCGAAAGTTCATCTGTGACCATGCAAAAACTGCTCCTCGGCATGGAACTGCCCTTCGCCCCGGAACGCGCCTCCAGCGTCGCCGGGCCGGTGGACGCGCTGTTCCTCGGGCTGCTGGCGGTGTCGGTGCTCTACCTGGGCATCGTGTTCGTGCCGATGCTGTTCTTCGCCTACCGCTACCGGCGGGCGAACGAGGGCGTGGACCGCACCCCGCTCCGGGTGACGACGTGGAAGGTCGAGGCCGTCTGGAGCGGCATCCCGCTGGTCATGCTCCTCGGCCTGTTCGGCTGGGGCGCGGAGCTCTATTTCCACCTCAAGACGGTCCCGGAGGACGCGCAGGAAATCCACGTCGTCGGCAAGCAGTGGATGTGGCGGCTGCAACACCCGGAGGGCAAGCGCGAGATCAACGAGCTGCACGTGGCCGTCGGCCGCACGGTGCGCCTGGTGATGACCAGCGAGGACGTGATCCACTGCTTCTTCGTGCCGGCGTTCCGGGTGAAGCAGGACGTGCTGCCCGGCCGCTACAGTTCGGAATGGTTCCGGCCGACGCGCGCGGGCGTTTACCACCTGTTCTGCACGGAATACTGCGGGACGGAACACGCGCACATGATCGGCTCCGTGACGGTGCTGGAACCGGCCGACTACGAGCGCTGGCTCGGGACGGGTTCGCCGCAGGAATCGCTGGTCGCCGCGGGCGCGAAACTGTATCACCAGCTCGGCTGCTCGGGCTGCCACGCGGAGAACTCCAAGGTGCGCGCGCCCAGTCTGGTTGGCCTTTACGGCAAGCCCGTGCCGCTGGAAAGCGGCGAGATCGTCACCGCCGACGAGCGCTACCTGCACGACTCCATCGTCCTGCCCGCCCGGCAGATCGTTCACGGCTACCAGAACGTGATGCCGAGCTACCAGGGATTGTTGTCGGAGGAACAGCTTTTCCAACTGGTGAACTACCTCAAAACCCTGGGCCGGGAGCAACCCCCGGAATACCGGCGGCAGGGGGAAAACGCCGCGCGGATCACCCTGCCAGCCGACGGTCGCTAACGTTTCCAGCCTTACTCCGCCATGCCCCATCTTCTCGAAGCTCCCGCCGTGGTCCGTGGCCGTAGCGAGCCGGAAAACTACCTCACGGCCCGGCACACGGTGCGCTCATGGCTGCTGACGACGGACCACAAGCGCATCGGTCTGCTCTACCTGTTCACCATCGTTTTCTTCTTCCTCGTCGCCGCCGTGGCCGCGGCGCTGATGCGGGCGGAGTTGCTCACGCCGAAGGGGGACCTCGTCCTGTCGCAGACCTACAACAAGCTGTTCACCATCCACGGCGTGTTGATGATCTGGTTCTTCCTCGTGCCGAGCATCCCGACGGTGTTGGGGAACTTTCTCGTGCCGATGATGTTGGGCGCGCGCGACCTCGCCTTTCCGCGGCTCAACCTCGCGAGTTGGTATCTCTTCATCGCGGGCGGCGCGGTGACGTTTTACTCCGTCGTGGCGGGCGGCGTGGACACGGGCTGGACGTTCTACACGCCGTATAGCTCGACGTATTCCAACGAACACGTCATGGCGATGGCCACCGGCATCTTCATCGCCGGGTTTTCGTCCATCGCCGCGGGATTGAACTTCATCATCACCGCCCCCAAGACGCCCGCGCCGGGGCTGACGTGGATGCGGTTGCCGCTGTTCATCTGGTCCATGTATGCGACCAGCCTGATCCTGGTGCTGGGCACGCCCGTGCTGGCCATCACGCTGCTGTTGATGATGATCGAGCGGCTGTGGCACGTCGGCATCTTCGACCCGAAACTCGGCGGCGACCCGTTGCTGTTCCAACACCTGTTCTGGTTCTACTCGCACCCGGCCGTCTATATCATGATCCTGCCGGGGTTCGGCGTCGTCAGTGAGGTCATCACCTGTTTTTCCCGCAAGAAAATCTTCGGCTACCACTACGTCGCGCTGGCGAGCATGGCCATCGCCATCCTGGGATTCCTGGTGTGGGGACACCATATGTTCACCAGCGGGCAATCCGTTTATTCGGGGATGGTGTTCTCGTTTTTGTCCTTCGTCATCGCGGTGCCGAGCGCGATCAAGGTTTTTAACTGGGTGGCGACTTTATATCGTGGTTCGATCTCCTTCGACACGCCTATGCTCTACGTCTTGGGCTTCATCGGTCTATTCACCATCGGCGGGTTGTCGGGGTTGTTCGTCGCGGCGCTGGCGATGGACGTTCACCTGACGGATACCTATTGGGTCGTCGCGCATTTCCACTACATCATGGTCGGCGGCATGGTGCTGGCGTTCATGGGCGCGCTGCACTTCTGGTGGCC
>CAXTFX010000351.1:0-5128 GCA_964243185.1 uncultured Chthoniobacterales bacterium | reverse complement strand
CGCTCGCGCCACCCGGCGCCCGCGCCCGCGGCCTCCGCCGCGGGCCGCAGGGCGCGGCCGGGGTTGGCCAGCACCGCGCACGCAAGAGCTAACAGCATGGCGTTGGCGGGGATGTGCAGGTTGAAATCCAGCGCGGAGTGCACCAGCAGCGCTCCCACCGCGGCACCCGCGCCGAGGTTCAGCGCCGCCGCGCTGCTCGCCCCGGCGGGGCCGCCGAGCAGGGCCCGGAAGTCCCGCCCGCCCGCCCGCAGGTGGGCCAGCAGGAACAATCCCACCGCCCCCACCCCGAGCAGGCCGTATTCCCCGAGGAGCTCGAGGTAGTCGTTGTGGACGTGCGTCGGGTCGCTCTGGACGCGGGGGTCCCGGAACCGACGCCCGTAGTAGAGGTAGGTTCCGCTGCCCGTGCCCACCGCGGGGGACAGGAGGAACTGCCGCCACGCCGCCGGCCAGAGCAGCAGGCGAACGTCCCCGGTGTCAAAGGTCGCCACCGCGCGCTGCTTCAGGAGCTCGCTCTTCAGCAGCAGGAACCCGGCGCCGACCGCGAGCAGGCCCACCCCCAGCCCGGTCAGCCCCAGCACGCGCCCGAACGACCCTGCTGCCGTCGCCCGCGCCCGCCCCAGGCTGCCGGCGACCAGCACCCCCAGCCCCGCCGCCGTGGCGAGCAGCCCGCCCCGGCTGCCGGTGAGGAGCACCCCGCCCAGGCAGACCAGGGCGCCGTAGCCGAGCAGCAGCCGGACCCACGGCCGCGCCCGCGCCCAGAGCGCGGCGGCCCCCGCCAGCAGGCCGACGACCTCCAGGTAGCCGGCCAGGTGGTTCGGGCAAATGTAAAACCCGCTCGCCCGGCCGTTATAGACCGGGGGGCGGACGATGTTCAGCACCGTGCCCTCCCAGCGCAGGAGCATGAACCCGTCGCCCCCCGCGAACTGCCGCGCGCCGACGAGTAAGTGCCCGACGGCCAGGGCCAACAGCACGCCCAGGAGACCCAGTCGTCGGGCCGGGTCCGTCAGGTGGCAGGCCACGAGCAGATAGACCACGAGCGCCCCCGTGACGCTGAAAAGGTCCGGCCACGCCAGGGACGCCACCGGGGAGAGCAGCGCCCGCCCGGCGACGGCCGCCGCGAGCCCCACCGCGGCCGCGACGCAGAACCCGTCCGGCACCGCCCGCGTCCGTTTCCAACGCAGGACCGACAGCACGGCGGCGGCCCCGAGCAGGGCGTCGGCCGGCAGCAGGTAGAGCAGCCGGGTGCCCCCCAGCAGCAACTGCACGACCGCGAAGGCCGCGGCCAGCAGGAACAGGAGCAACAGGCTCAAAGCGGGGGAAGCCGGACCGGGACGACGGCAAAAAGCCCCCGCTGGCGGGCGGCCAACGGGGGCTTGGGGACAAAAAAGGTTACGGGACCAACCGCCCGTGCCTCACAGACCCACGACGCTCGTCGTCGCGGGGGCGACCGGCGGCAGGGAGAGGATGCCCCCGGGAGGGCTGCCGATGAAGCCGGGGGAGCCGGGGAAGCCCGGTCCGAGGCCGATGCCGAAGCCGAAGGGACCGGCGGGGTCGTAGGACGCATTGCCCAAGCCGAGGCCCAGGCCGGGATCGTTGGCGAGGTTTTGCAGGTCGCCGGCGCAGGAGGGGCACAGGGCGCTGGCTTCCTCGATGACCCGGCTGGCCTCGTCGGAGGCTTCCAGGATGGCCGAGCGGGCGACGCCGACGACGAAGTCGCACGGCGGGCAGGGGTTTTCCTTGGAACGGTCCACCACGTCCTTGAACCGGTCGGTGGCGCCGCCGCTGCTCGCGCTGCTCGCCACCCGCCGACCCCGCGGCGGGGTCTTGGAGAGGATGGCCACGCGCACCACGCTCACCGCCAGCTTGGGCGCCTTGCGGACGGCCTTGCGGGTGGCGACGACGACCTGCTCGTTGGTGGCGGTGGACAACGAGGTGCCCGCGGGCAGCTCGGAGGACAGGAGTTGGCCGGCCTCGGAGTCCGTCGCGACGGCGTGGAGACCGATGACGCCAAACACGGCCAGGGCCGCGCCGGCGAGCAGGCCAAGGAGGCCGCGTCGGGAGAGGGAAACGTCAGGGTTAAACATCGGCACTTGGGTTATGGAGGTGGCAACTGAGCAGACGGCGCGCCGCGGCTGGCGGTCGGGAGACCGGCAGCGGGCAGCGGGAATCGAACCCGCATAGCCAGCTTGGAAGGTTGGAGCTTTACCACTAAGCTATGCCCGCGCGTGCGCTACTCACTGACAGAGTGCCGCGGTTGTGCCAAGCGGAAACTTCGACATTCTGCGCGGAACCGGATTTTTGCACGCATCCGCCGGGCCGTCCGCGTTAACAGGACGACCCCTTCACCCATGAAATTCCGCCGTCCCCTTCGCCTCGCCGCCGCCCTCCTGCTCGCCGCCCTCGCCCCGGCCCGCGCCGACCTGCTCATCACCCAGAAAGTGGAAGGCATGGGGCCGACGCCGATGGAGATGACCACCCGCGTCAAGGGCGACAAGATGCGCGTGGACCCCACCCCGGAGATGTCCATGATCGTGGACGTGAAGACCGGCGACATGATCAACCTCCTGCACGCCCAGAAGGCCTACCTCAAAATCAGCGGCGACACGGCCAAGGCCATGATGGAGCAGATGAAGCAGGGGCAGGGCGCCGCCGCCGGCAAGCCGGACCTCAAAGCCACGGGTAAGAAGGAGACCATCAACGGCTACGCCTGCGAGGAATATGCCGCGACGGTGAACGGCATGAAGCTCAACTTCATGCTCACCAAAGCTCTGCCGAACTACGAAGCCGCCCTCAAGCAGCTTGCCGATTCGATGAAGAACGGCCCGCTGGCCCAGCAGACCCAGGGCATGGGCCTGGACTTCGGCACCCTGCCGGGCTTCCCGTTGCGGACCGCGATGGAGATGGCCGGCCAGAAGATGACCTCCACCGTAACGAACGTGAGCACGGCCGCCCTGCCCGAAGCGGAGTTTGCCCTGCCCGCCGGCTACAAGGAGATGGCTATGCCCAGCTTGACGCCGCCCGCGCCCACGCGGTAAAAGCCGAGGGTGCCCCTCGCCGCCCCCCGGCTGTTCCTGGCGTCCCGCTCGCCGCGGCGGCGGGAGCTGTTGACCGCCGCCGGCTACCAGTTCGAGGTCTGCCCGGCACCGGCCACCGAGTCGGTTTCCGCGCAGTTGACCGCCGCGGAGCTGGTCCGGCTCAACGCCCGGCGCAAGGCCCGCGCCGGCGCCTCGCGTCTGCCGCCAACCGCCGCTCCGGCCGTAATCTTGGGCGCGGATACGCTGGTTTCCCTGGGGGACGCGGTCCTGGGCAAGCCGGGGGACTTGGCGGAGGCGTTCGGGATGCTCTCGCGCCTCGCCGGCCGCACGCACGAGGTTTTCACCGGCATGTGCCTGCTGCCTTCGGGTAACGTTCCCGCGCGCGAGTGGGTCGAGCGCACGGCCGTGACCTTCCGGGCGCGCGACGCCGACGGCATCCGCGCCTACCGCGGGCGCATTGACCCGTTGGACAAAGCCGGCGCCTACGCGGCGCAGGAGCACGGGGCGGACATCATCGCCGCGATGGAGGGCTCGTGGAGCAACGTCCTGGGACTGCCGGTGGAGTCCCTGGCGCGGGAGCTGGCCGCGCTTGGCCTGCGGGGCAGCCATTGACCGTCTGGACGAGCGGAGGGCGCCGCGTCACTTCTTGACGAACGTCGGTCCGACCGTGTTCCCGGTGAGCTTGTTGCTGGGGTCGATCCTCTTGAAGTCCGGGGCGTTCTGCGCGGCGATCCCATACTGGCGGTTGCGGGTCGCGGTGTTGTTGAGCAGCGTCGGGGAGGTCAACGGGTCGGCGATGAGAATGCCGCAGCCCTCGTTGCCCTCCAGCACGTTATCTTCGGCCGTCCCCCCGGAGCCCTTCTCGTAGGCCAGGCCGTTCTGCCGGTTGCGCAGGACCTTGTTGCCGCGTAGCTCGGGGTTGGTGTCGGGGCCGTGGACGAAGATCCCGTTGCTCGTATTGCCCTCGATGGTGTTGGTTTCAGCCCGGCCACCGGCGGTGCGGGCGTAGGCCAGCCCGTAGGTGCGGTTATTCAGGATACGGTTGAGGCGCAGGATGGGCACGGTGTCGTTGCCGTCCACGACGATGCCGCTGCCGGTGTTGCGCTCCAGCAGGTTGTCCTCGGCCAGACCGGTGCAGCCGCGGGCGAAGTTGATGCCGTGCCGGCGGTTCTCACGGCACTCGTTCTTGCGTAGCTCCGGGGCGGAGCCGCGGTCGCCGATGATGATGCCGCTCTGCTCGTTACCCTCCAGCACGTTGCCCTCCGCGGTGCCGCCGGCCCCGCGCTCGAAGGCCAGGCCGTGCAGGCCGTTGAGGGTGGAACGGTTGCCCCGCACGACGGGGCGGCTGGCGATGTCGTAAACGACGATGCCGCTGCCGCTCATGGCCGTGACCCGGCAGCCGGTGACGGTCGCGGTCGAGTTGGAGATGAGGATGCCATCCTGCTTGGCGCCGAGGGGGCCGACGTTGCCGCCGCCGCGGAGACCGAGTTTTTCCACGCTGCCGGTGCGGCAGTCAGCGATCCTGAGCAGCGCGGGGGTCGTATCGTCATCCGCGGTGGTGAGCAGGCAGGTTTCGGCGTTCTCGCCGAGCAGGCGCACGCCCTCCTTCAGAACGACCGGACCCCGGTAGCTGCCGGGGCCGACCTGGATGGTGTCCCCCGGCCGGGCGGCTTCCATCGCGGCCTGGATGGTGGCGTAGGCGCCGGGCACGCGCAGGGTTTGCGGGCCGCTGGGCGGGGTCGGGGGCGGGGGCGGCGGGGTGGGCGGCGCGGTCGGGGTCACGGACGCGCTGGGCCGCGGGGTGGGCGGCGGCGGCGTGGGAGTGGCGGTGGGCTCCGGCGTGGGCTTGCCGATGACGAGCGGATCCGGCGGCCCCGGCTGGTTCTGGTGGAGGAAGAAATACGTCCCGCCCACCACCCCCAGGCCGAGGAGCGCCGCGGCGATCCCCACCGGCAGCCAGGGCGGGGTCCGCCGGGGGGCGGGGGCAGGCGGGAAACCGGGGCCTGGCGCGGAGGACGGCGGTAAGGCGACGGGGGGCGGCGCCTCGGGCACCGCGCTGGGCGGCGGCGCGGCGGCGGCGGAGACGGCGGGGG
>CAXTFX010000350.1:0-5150 GCA_964243185.1 uncultured Chthoniobacterales bacterium | reverse complement strand
GGTTGCTGGCGCCAGTAGAGTTCGAACGGAGCCTGGAACTGGCTTTGGAGGTAGCGGGCGATCTCCGTCGTCCCGCCCGGGATGCGCCAGTCGATCCGCACCGTTTTCCCGCCGTTGCGCTCCTGATACCACTCGCGGAAACCGCGGGCGAACTCCGCGCGGATGGCCTCGTTGTGCGGGGAAACGATCACCAGCGTCTCGTCCGCCCGGGCGAGCAGGTCGTCCTTCGGCCGCAGTGCGAACGGCAGGCCGACGATGGCGGCCAAGGCGACTAGCACCAGGGCCAGGGTCCAGGGAAAAGGGCGGGAGACGTTTTTCATGCAAGCGCGGGAAAATTTAGGGCGTATTTTCTGCCGTCCCGGCCGGCTCCCCCACCAAGCCGCCGTTTCCCACCCCCCGCAACCCGGAACGCGCTTCGCGCACGCCCTGCCAACCTGCACCCCCATGCACCACGCCCAAGCCCAAGCTCCCCAGACCATCCCGCTCCTCGGTGACGCCCTCAACATCCACGACCTCGAAAAGATCGCCGTCCAACGCCTGCCCGACGCCCCCCGCGGCTACTACGCCAGCGGCGGCTGGGACGAGGTGACGCTGCGCGAGAACCGCGAGGCCTACGAGCGCATCCGCGTCCATTACCGCTGCATGGTGGACGTTTCCCAACGCGACCTGTCCACGGAGGTTCTCGGCTGCCCGATGTCCATGCCGATCATCATCGCCCCGACGGCCTTCCACTGCATGGCCACGGAGGAGGGCGAGCTGGCCACCGTGCGCGCGGCGGGCCGGGCCGGTGTCGTCATGGGCGTCTCGACGCTGGCGACCAAGAGCTTCGAGGAAGTCGCCGCCGCCAGCAGCTCCCCGCTGTGGTTCCAGCTCTACATCGCCAAGGAGCGCGAGTTCACCCAGGATATGCTCGCCCGCGCCGAGGCCAACGGCTACCGCGCCGTGATGCTCACGGTGGACACCCCGGAGTGGGGCCGGCGCGAGCGCGACGTGCGCAACGCCTTCCACCTGCCGCACCACCTCTCGGCCGTCAACGTCGCCCGCTACTCCCCGGAGGGCGCCAAGATGCAGCACTCCGGCCGCGGCCTGGGCCAGGCGTTCCCGTGGATGATTGACAACTCCCTGACCTGGAAGGACGTGGACTGGTTGCGCGGCCAGACCAAGCTGCCCGTCATGGTCAAGGGCATCTGCCGCGCCGACGACGCCGTGACGGCCGTGGAGCACGGCGTGGACGCCATCATCGTCTCCAACCACGGCGGCCGGCAGATGGACGGCGCCCCGGCCACCATTGAGGTGCTCCCCGAGGTCGTCGCGGCCGTCGGCGGCCGGGTGCCCGTGCTCGTGGACGGCGGCATCCGGCGCGGGACGGACGTGCTCAAGGCCCTGGCGCTGGGCGCGAAGGCCGTGCAGATCGGCCGGCCGATCCTGTGGGGGCTGGCGACGGCGGGCGAGGAGGGCGCGACGGCGGCGCTGGAGTTCCTGCGCTCGGAGCTGAACCTGGCGATGGCCTTGGCGGGCTGCCCGAACGTCACCAGCATCACGCCTGACCTGGTGCGGGTCGGTCCGCCCATCGTGCCGCCCATCGCCTCGCCGCTTTGAACGGAGGGCGCCCCCGCCGGCCACGCGGCCGGCCGTGCGGTGGGACGCGATTGGAAGGCAGCCGTCCCCTTTGAACACCGGGGGATTTCTTCCCGCCTCTTGTCCGCATGAAAAGTCCCGTTACCCTCGGCTGCCTCGGCGCCCTCGTCCTCGCCGTCATCATCGCCGCCCTCACCCTCGTCGGCGGCTACAACAGCCTCCTCGGCGTGGGGACGAACGCCGACGCGGCGCTGGCTAACGTCAACGTGCAATACCAGCGTCGCGCCGACCTGATCGGCAACCTCGTCAAGACCGTCGAGGGCGCGGGGAACTTCGAGCGCGGGACCCTCACGCAGGTGGTGGAGGCTCGTGCCAAGGCCACCAGCATCAAGCTCGACGCCAGCACCGTCAGCGACCCGGAGGCGTTCAAGCGGTTCCAGGAGGCGCAGGGCCAACTCTCCGCCGGGTTGGGCCGGCTGCTGGCGGTGTCGGAGAATTACCCGAACCTCAAGACCAGCGAGCAGTTCAAGGGCTTGTCCGACGAGTTGGCCGGCACGGAGAACCGGATCGCCGACGCCCGCCGTCGCTTCAACGATGCCGTGCAGGGTTATAACCTTGCCGTGCGCCGTTTTCCGACCGTGCTCTACGCCGGGATTCTCGGTTTCCGCCCGCGCGAGTTCTTCACGAACAACGCGGGCACGGAGAACGCCCCCTCGGTGAGCTTCCCGTCGTTCGGCCCCTCGCCGTCCCCGCGTTAACGCCGGACGGTCGTCCCGATGCCTCGCTCCCTCGCGTCGTTGCCCTGGCGGCTGCTGACGGCCGCGCTGCTGGCCGGGGCGTTGCTGGCGGCGTGGCCGACCTTTAGCCGCGCGCAGGACGAGGTCATTCCCGACCCGCCGACGCGGTTTTTCAACGATTACGCGCTTGCCACCCGGCCGGACACGCAGGCGACGCTGAACGCGCGGCTGGAACAGTTCGAGCGGGACACGTCCAACCAGTTCCTCGTCTGCATCTACCCGAAGATGCGGTCGCCGTCCTCCATCGAGGACTACACCGGCCGCGTCGCCCGGGCGTGGCGGGTCGGGACCAAGGCCCGGGAGAACGGCGTCATCCTGTTTGTGTTCCTCGAGTCGCACCGCCTGCGCTTCGAGGTGGGCCGCGGCCTGGAGGGGCCTTTGCCGGATGCCCTCTGTGGACGCATCATCCGCGAGAGCATCGCCCCGCAGGCCAAGGCCGGGGACCTTGACGCCGGCTTGAGCGCCGGGGTGGACGCCGTCATCGCCGCGGCCAAGGGTGAATACCAGGGCACGGGTCAGACCGTCGCGGACGCCCGGCGGCGACCGGGGCGGAGCGGCGGTCTGCCGGGCGGGTTCATCCTCCTGCTGATGATCGGGTTCGTCCTGTTCAGCGTCATCTCCGCCCGCCGGCAGCGCCGCCGGGGCGTTCTCTTTGATTCCGGCGGTTCCCGTGGGATGGGCGGCGGGCCGATCTTCGTGCCGTTTGGGGGTGGCTTCGGCGGTGGCGGGGGCGGGGGCGGCGGTTTCGGCGGCGGGGGCGACGGCGGCGGGGGCGGCGGTTTCGAGTCCGGCGGGGGAGACTTCGGCGGCGGCGGCGCCAGCGGGGATTGGTGAACCAACAAACCCCCGGACCATGAAAGCCAGCCACTTCCTTAAATCCCTGGAACCCGCCCGCATCGTCGCCGCCGTGGCCGCCGCGGAACGGGGGACCAGCGGGCAAATCTGCGTTTACGTCAGCCGCCGCACGCCGGCGGACGCCCTGACCCTGGCCCGGGCCCGTTTCGCCGAGTTGGGGTTGACCAGAACCCGGCAACGCAACGCCGTGCTCCTGCTCTTCGCGCCGAAGGTGCGCCGGGTGGCCGTCGTAGGCGACGTCGGGGTGGACGCCCGCTGCCCCGGCGGGCCCGCGTATTGGCAGGGAGTGATTGACGCCATGCGCGAGCCGTTGCGCGCCGGAGACTTCACCGGGGCCATCGTCGGCGCGGTCGGGACCATCGGCGCCCTCCTGGCAGAACATTTCCCGGCCGTGCCGGGCGAGGTCAAGCCAAACGAGCTGCCGGACGACGTGATCGAGGACTAGGTTAGGTCTGCCGGCTCATTTTCGCGTCGGGAGCGGCCTTCGGAAGAGACACCGTAACCGGAAGGACGCGGACCCGACGGAGCGGGTCCCTCCCAGACCGTCGGATCGAACTTGGCCCTGGTTCCTTATGCTGCCGTCACCCGTTGCAGGTCCGCCAGCAGGCCGTCAATCCGGCGGTCGATCTCCGGGTCGGACACGTCGCCGTTCGCGTCCGTAAAATCCTCCGTCACATACAGGAACCGCGGCACGATCCAGCAGCGAAAATCCAGCATCAGGCTGTTGGCGAAACCCAGCACCGACATATACGAACCCTGCCCGCCCGCCGAGCACAGGAAGCCAACGGCCTTGCCGCTGAGGAGATCCTTGCCCATGAGTTCCACGAAATTTTTCGCCGCCGCGTTGACGTCGTAGTTGTAGATCGGGACCGCGAACAGCAGGTGCGTCGTCGGGGCCAGCCGTTCGCGCAACCGCTTGGCCGTCGGGTCCCCCCAGCCCGCGTCCGAGCCGGCGAAGGGCAGCGGGTGCTCCCGCAGGTCCACCAGCGTGTGGGCCGTCCCCGCGCCCTGAAGCCGCCGGGCGGACTCGCGGGCAAGGAGTTGTGAGCGGGAATCGCCGGCGAGGCTCGTGGCGATGATCCCGACGTGAAACTTGGCGGCGGCGGTGGGTTCGGCGGCGGGCATAACGTTCCCGGGGGCCGGGAGCGCCAATGGCTAACGCAGGAATCCCCGCCGCGCAAAACGTGGTTTCTAAGCCCAAAAAATGCGGGGCGGTCGGTCGGGGCCCGACGCGCGAAGTTGACAGTGACAGTGTTGTTGCTTACTGCTCGTCATGCCCGCTTCGCCCCGCCGCGCGCCCGCCCCGGCCACCCACCCGTCTCCCGGCCGCCCCTGGTCCATCGGGGAGCTCGTCCAGGAGGTGAACCGCTGGTGCGAAGACCACCAGATCGCCCCCGCCAGCGGGCAGGCCGCCGAGCGGCTCACGGAGCGCAACGTGCGCTACTACCGCACCCGCGGCCTGCTCGACGCGCCCGGCGGCGAGGGCGACCGTGGCCGGGAGCGGGACGGCCGGCGCGGCTTCACCGAGAAACATGCCGCGCAACTGCGGCTCATCCGCCTTTTCCAGGCGCGGGGGCTGCCGCTGGAGCACATCCGCGACCAGCTCCGGGACCGTTCCGTCGAGGACCTGCACGCGATGGAGCGCCGCGAGCTGGGCCAGCCCGAGCTGCCCCTGCCGGCCGAGACCGCGCCCGAATCCCCCGAGGGAGCCGCCCTCGTCGGGGCCAACGGCTTGACCCCGCCCACCCCCGCCGTCGGTCCCGGCCAGGAGCTCTGGCTGGTGAACCCGTTGGGGGATGACTTTCTGCTGGTTTCCCGCCGCGGCCAGACCATCAGCGACGAGCAGCGCCGGCTGATCATCGCGGTGCTGCGGGCCTGAGCGCGCTCCGCTCTCGGCCGGCGGCGCGGCCCCCGCTTACA